>NZ_JAGQDN010000023.1:0-97486 GCF_021270385.1 Brevibacillus sp. AF8
CCAGCCAGAGCAGACTAGCATCCACAGAATGATCCCCAACGGATTTTATCAATCGTCCGTTGGCTGTGCCGTGCTCACATATGAATTGACGAATAGTCTCTCCTTCTTGAGCGAGTTCGAAAGCTCGGTCGGGCAAATAAGGCTCCATCGCCTTAATCCCGGCATAAATAGCCCCTAGCGTCACCGGGTGGATACGGTCTCCTCCCTCTTCCCAGCAATCAAAGTTAGGGAGCTGCCAGCACGCCACTACATAGTCAATCGTCAGTTCAATAGATGGCTTCAGCTCGTGAACCAAGTCATACTCCCCACTCATCCGCACATGCTCAGCCAGCCCCCACAGCCATGTCCCGTAGCCATCGAGCTGAAAGCTGCCCCATTCACCTATCACTTCTTCTCCGTCCGCAGTATAGCGCGTATGCAAAAAGCGGTCGTTCCCCGCCTCATTTTTGTCTAATCCTTTTTTTACTGCCGTAATGGCTGCTCTTGCTTTTGTCTCATGCTTTCGGATCACAGAATCGCACCACTGGTAAAACTTGCGGGCACTCCCATGGTTGCCAGTACGGTTCATCGCGTATGCTGTAAATGTTCCATCGCGGAGCCACGCATACTGATAGTGGACAAATGCGGGTGAAGCGAGATACGCCCCGGTACTCGCTTGATGCTGTAGGATCAACTTTACACTTTCCTCGATCAGGGTCATGATTATCCCCCCTTATTCGGACAAGCCGACTTCGTAACAAAAACAGTCGCTGCTCGTCTTCCGGCTATGCTTTTATAGCATATGCAACCGACATCCAAACGAAAACCCAATCTACATAGCAAAAGAAAACCCACTGGATGCGCATATCCAGCGGGTTCGGTGCCACTTAATTTTGTGAAGGTACATCGGTATGTTCCGATTTCAGAAAATGCTGCAGCTCCTCATAAAAAGTCGGGTTGCAAGCCATCACGCTGCTTTTTTGGTCGTACGGCAGTGGTGTCCCCGTCATAGTCGTCACCCGCCCACCGGCTTCCTCTACAATGATGCGAGCTGCCCCGAAATCCCACGCATTGAGCTGCATACTGACGTAGCCATCCAGTCTCCCCGCAGCCACATACGCCATCTCCAGAGCGGCGCTTCCCAAAAGGCGCATTCCGCGAACCTTACCAGCAAGCTTTTTCACAATCAAATCGATGCCGATCTGCTCAGCACGCTTGTTCCAAAATACACTCGTGCATAACAAAGCTTGCTCCAGGCTCACTTCTCGATTCACCTGCAAGGGACGATCATTCAGAAAAGCCCCTTCCCCTTTTACCGCATAAAACAACTCGTCTCTGGAAGGATCGTAAACGGCTCCGACTATTCCCTCTCCCTTATGGTAAACGGCAATGGAAACGGAAAAATTGATTTGCTGATGCACAAAATTGGTCGTGCCATCAATCGGGTCGATGACCCAAAGCGTGTCATACTGCTTGTAATCCTCCGCATGTGCACTCTCTTCTCCAAGAATGCCGTGATCAGGGAAGCGTGCAAGAATCATCTGGATGACGTGATTCTCCACTTCTTTATCTACGGCTGTAACAAGATCGGAGGCAGATGTTTTATACTCGACGGTAAAAGGCTCCTTCATTCGCTTCAGACTCAGCTCACCCGCTGAACGGGCGCATTGCAAAGCGAGCTCCTTGAGAGCCGCCAGTGTTGATGCTTGCACACGTATCGCCACCTAAAACTTGACTTATTTTTTCTCAAAGCACACCCTTTTCTTCTGGAATAGAGAGGCTTCGACGTTTTATTTGAAAATGATGAGACAGCTCGTGCTAAAAAACGGTCATGCTATATGATTTAGTGTACCATACTTTACCTGCTGTTACACCACACGTTAGCCATGAGGGATATGCCTTAAAGTGCGCGGATTATTGAAAAAGGGCCTCTCCCTCGTCATTTTCTGACCGGGGAGACACCCTTTTTTACATGACTACTTTAGCAGCAGCGCGTTACGCCGCCTTTTTCAAATCGTTCGGTCAATGCGTACATATAGTACTCACGCTCTGTCATCGGAAAGATCCCCGGTGCCCCATGTGTCTCGTACCAATGGGCAAGATACCGATCATAGTCGGGCATTCCGAAAATGGTTTTAATAGCAGAGCTCACTTTGCGCATTGCCTTTCGCATGGCTCTTAGCTTGCGCCTCATGCTACGTGATGTCCTTTCCCGTCAAATACATTTCCTTTGGACTTGATGTACGGCGACTCCTGCAACGGATAGTGCTTGCCGCGAAGAATATTGATCCATACCCGCGCTCCGTCGAGAATGATCCCAACCGTAATGACCATGAAGATCGCACATACCACCGCATCGATCTGGTCGTTGAAGATCATTTTTTGTGCAGCTTCCACCGTTTTTACCCCTTTGGGCAGCGTACCGGCATCCAATGCCTTTTGGAATGCTTCTGCGTGTGAGAGGAACCCGATTTTTGGATCAGGATGGAACAGCTTTTGCCAGCCTGCTGTCAACGTAGCCGTCGTCAGCCAAGCCATCGGTACAAGTGTGATCCACGAGTAAGCCGCTTTGCCCATTTTGAAAATAATCGTCGTTCCCACTGTAAACGCAATCGCGGCGAGCATCTGGTTGGCGATACCAAAGAGCGGCCACAGCGTGTAAATGCCTCCCAACGGGTCCATGACACCTTGAAGCAGGAAGTATCCCCATCCGATGGTAATGATCCCGGAACCAATCAGATTACCTGGCAGCCAGTTGACTTCCTTCATTTTCGGAATGACGTTGCCGAGCATGTCTTGTACCATGAATCGTCCGACACGTGTTCCCGCATCGATCGTCGTCAAAATAAAGACAGCCTCAAACAAAATCGCAAAGTGATACCAGAATGCCATTAATGCCTTACCACCCAATACACCGGAGAAAATCGTCGCCATTCCGATAGCCAGTGACGGCGCTCCGCCCGTCCGGGAAAGGATCGTCTTTTCTTGAATGTCGTTGGCAAGAGTGGTTAATTGGTCAGGGGTGACGGTATAGCCCCAGCCCGTTATCGTCGTCGCAACCTGGACCACATCCACGCCAATTGCTGCAGCAGGTGAGTTGATCGCAAAATAGACTCCGGGAGTCAGCACGCATGCTGCAATCATCGCCATAATCGCGACGCCAGACTCCATCAGCATCCCGCCATAACCGATCAAAGGCGCATGCGATTCCTTCGCGATCATCTTCGGTGTCGTTCCAGAAGACACGAGTGAATGGAATCCCGATACGGCACCGCACGCGATAGTAATAAACAAGAAGGGGAACAAATTTCCTGCAAAAACAGGGCCAGTACCATCAATGAACTTCGTCAGTGCCGGCATTTGCAATGGTGGCAGTGTCAGCACGATTCCTACCGCCAATACCGCTATCGTCCCTACTTTCAAAAAAGAGCTGAGGTAATCGCGCGGTGCCAATAGCAGCCACACAGGCAAAACCGAGGCAATAAAGCCGTACACAATAATCATCCAGGCAAGCTGTACCTTGGAGAACGTAAAGGCTGGTCCCCATGTTGGCGATGCAGCAACGATTTGACCGAGCCAGAGGGAGAAGAACAAGAGAGCAAGCCCGATAATCGATCCTTCCAATACCTGCCCGGGTCGTATATACCGCATATACAATCCCATCAATATCGCGATTGGCAGCGTCATGAATATCGTAAAGGTAGCCCACGGTGATTCAGCTAGCGCGTTAACTACAACCATCGCCAAGACTGCAATCAAGATGATCATAATGGCAATAATTCCGACCAAGGCAAGCGCTCCGCCAACAGGACCGATCTCTTCCTTGGCAATCTGACCGAGAGACTTTCCATTGCGACGCATTGATCCAAACAGAATGATAAAGTCCTGCACCGCTCCACCGATCACGACCCCGACGATAATCCAGATCGTTCCCGGCAAATATCCCATTTGCGCAGCCAGCGTAGGACCTACGAGCGGACCTGCACCTGCAATCGCAGCGAAATGGTGCCCAAACAACACCCATTTGTTCGTTGGCACGAAGTCTTTGCCGTCGTTGTTCACTTCTGCCGGAGTAGCGCGATTGTCATCGAGCGCCATTAGTTTTTTTGCTATGAATTTACTGTAAAAACGATAAGCTACAGCATAAGTGCAAAATGCGGCAGTCAGTAACCAGAACGAGTTGACTGATTCCCCTTGCCAGAGGGCTATCATCCCGAATCCAACAGCACCCAATGCGGCTATCCCGCCCCAAATCAAGAGGGAAAGAAACCATTTCTTCACCCGAGTCGCCTCCTTCTATTTATTAAATATTCAGGCAATGAACCTTAGAAAAACGTATCACATCGGACAACTTGCCAACATAAAAAATGGCTGAACCGTACAAAAACAGGCACAAGCTGCACCATCCTCGTTTGAGTGCAAGCGCATTCAATTTTGGGACGTAGAAAGTCTCCGCCCAGAGTCTGATACAAACTCCTCCACAATATGTTAAAGTTATACATAAATTGGTATGGACATCAAAAAGGAGAATACGCACATGCGACGAATCGCGGGTTACATCATTATCGGAATCGGAGCGATTTTTGTTCTGGCTACCTACCTGAACGTACCGCTCGCACTGGACTTGCTATGGCCAGTCTTCCTTCTCATCCCAGGAATCGGGTTTCATATTTTCTTTTTTATGAACCCAAAGCCAAATCGCGCTGGATTGCTCGTACCGGGCGGAATCTTGCTCGTTTATGCCCCACTCTTCTTTTTCAGCCAGCTATTTTTTCATGGGGATATGAGCACGACGTGGCCCTTCTTCCTGCTCGGTCCTGCCGTGGGGCTTACTGAGCTGTACCTATTCGGCAATCGCAAACCCGCTCTCTTGATCCCCATTGGCATCCTCACCGTTCTTGCTATCGTATTTTTGATCGCGAATCTGGCGTCTACCCAGGTAGGCGGCATCCTTGGCTTGATCCTGATCGTATTAGGCGGGATCATGGTGACACGTAAGAAAAACGATGAATATCCCATGTAAGCTGTCGGAAAAAACAGACCAATCCTCCCCCCAAACGGGACGTAGGATTGGTCTGTTTGCTTTAAAACCCCAATCGTTTCTTCAATTCCTTCACGACATTGCGACTAACAGGCACTTCTGTTTTGCGGTGATCTTGCATGACTAGATGAATCGAGCCTTTGAACCAAGGGACGAGCTCAGCCGTTTTAGATAAATTGACGATAAAAGCCCGATGCGTCCGAAAGAACTGCTGGCGTGACAGCCTGCTCTCCAGCTCCTGCAACGTAAACGTGGTCGCATATTGCTCACCTGCTGTATAAATGTTCGCATACCTTCCTTCCAAGGTGGCATAGACGATTTCGTTTGGATCAATCAGCATGATCTTGCCGTTTTTTTCTACGGGGACACGACGCGGCTGAGTATCGACCAGCACATTTTGCAGAAGGGACTGTAGCCTTTCCTCCAGCAGCGGTGACGCGTCCAATGCAGGTTCGCTTTTCCGCCTCATTTTTCGTACCCGATTCATCGTCTTTTCCAGACGCATTTCACTGAACGGCTTGACAATATAATCGACGGCTTCGGCCTCAAATGCTCGAACCGCATGAAAGTCATACGCGCTTGCAAAGATGATAACAGGTGGATTGACCATGGATTCGAGAAGCTCCTGTCCCACATCAACTCCATCCCTGTCCTGCAAATGAATGTCCAAAAAGACCGCGTCTGGCTCTGTCTGAAGCACCGCTTCCAACGCCTCTTCCCCGCTGCCCGCCTCTCCTACTACGGACACTTCCGAAAACTGCTCCAGCAAATACCGCAGTTCTTCTCTGGCAGGCGTCTCATCATCGACGATGAACACTTTGAGCACTGACGTTCACCCCTATCGGTAATTGTATGGTGCATGTTGTACCGCTCCCGCTTTTGCTCTCGATCACGATTCCATACGGTTCTCCGTAGATCGACTGGAGACGGCTTTTTACATTGGCAAGACCGATCCCGGATAATTGCCGCCCTGTACGCTTCTCATTAAGGGCTGGCTCGAATGGGTCCACTTCCATTCCGACCCCATTATCTGCCACTGTCAGTTCGACGATTTGCTTTTCTTTGCGGCGCGCACGAATCACTACCGTTCCCCCTTCGCGTTTGGGCAATAGCCCGTGCTTGACCGCATTTTCTACCAGGGGCTGCAAAATCAGTCCTGGCACAGTAATCCGCTCTACACCATCCTCGATGTCGTACTCTACATGGAGCTTGTCCCCGAACCTCGCACGTTCGATGGCCAAATACGCTTCGATATGCTCCAGCTCACGCGCCAGACTGACATATCCGCCAGAGTCATGCAAATTACGCCGGAAGTACTCCCCTAAATGAATCAACAGTTCACGGGCCTGTTCGGGGCGGAAGCGAATGAACGAAACGATCGTATTGAGCGCATTAAACAAGAAATGCGGATTGATCTGCGCATGCAAGGCTCTGATTTCTGCATCTGCCAACAAACGGGATTGCTTCTCCAGCTCAGCCAGTTCGAGCTGACTCGAGATCAGGTTCCCCAATCCACGCACGAGTTCCAGGTCCACTGCCGACAATTTGCGAGACCGATCCTGATACAGCTTGAGCACGCCCGCCACTTCACGTCTTCGCATCAGAGGGACAAGGATCGCATAGCGCAAGGAACAATTCGTCTCCCTGCACCCAATCTCTTCTTTCGTCTGGGCAATTTTTACTTCTTTGGTCGATAAAACTTCACGGGTCGCCTTAGTCGTTATGCCTTCTCCAACTACGTGATGGGACGAGCCTGCGCCAACATGCGCAAGCACAGAGCGCGTATCGGTAATTGCTACCGCTGCTACACGCGTCGTCCGCAATATTTCCTCGGCTACCTTTTGGGCAGAATCATACGTCAGTCCTTGACGCAAGTAAGAGAGTGTCTTGTCCGCTACTTGCAGCGTTCGCTGGGCTTGGAGCGCGCCAATCCGATCCTCTTCCTTTTTGGCCAAATCAATTATAATAATCAAAATAGCAATTCCAACCGAGTTGACGACTGACATTGGTACACTAATGGCCTGCACCAATGCCAAAGCGTCAGCGTAAGGACGTGCGATTAGAAGAACAATTCCCATTTGTAGCCACTCCGCCAAGAAACCAACGAAGAGTGCTGTCGTCCACCCGATTTTTTTGCTGCGGTTACGGAGGAACTGATAGATTAATCCCGCAAACAAGCCCTCGCTAATGGTCGAGATGGCACATGCCAAATCTGTAAAGCCCCCCAATGAATAGCGATGAATTCCCGCAATCAGCCCTGTCATCAGCCCTACCCAGGGACCAGCCAGCAATCCAGCCACGACAGTCCCGATCACACGTGAATTCGCAATCGCATCCTGATACCAAATGCCATTATAGGTACCCAGTATGGAAATAGCAGAAAAAATGACGACCATCAGTGCTTTTTCTCGCCATGTCGCTTGCTGGTTCAATATGCTGCGGAATGCTCGTACACGTGTAAACAACAAGGCCGCCACTATCAAAACAGCCGTCCGCTCCGTCAACGGAACCATTAATGCCATATTCATTGGTTGATCCCTCTCCTGTCGCCGCCCGATGGTTCCTGCTCGTTTCTGTAACTAATCAAAATATTCACTCTCTACTACGTATTTCCCTTTTGTTTCTCTTCCTTTCCTAGTAAAAAAGGTTGCCGAAATGATTTCGACAACCCATGGATATCCGTATCGTTTTAATACTCGAACTCCAATATTTTGCACTTTTCCTTCGGCTCAAATCCTAGCTTTATCCCCAAACGAACTGATTCCTCATTCGTTTCCAGCGTGGTCCAGTGCGGTGTCAGCCCATGTTCCACGCAATGCTCCAGGTACGCCGCACAAGCAAGCGTAGCAAAGCCTTTGTTCATATCGGCTTCCTCGTACGTTTCCACGCTAATTTCATGGTCACGCTCATGGACACAGCAAGACAGGCAAGCACTCACAATCGCATTTCCTTTACATACGCAAAAACCTACGCCCCACTGCAGAAAATCATCCACCGAATGATAGAATTCCTCCACAACCTCGAGCAAGATGTTGTCCGGATCGTTTTCAATGACGCCTGCATCGATTCTTTTCAACGTGTATCCTTCGGGCAGAGGGCGATAGCTGATCTTTCGCGCTTGGAATTGCTCGGGATTGAACTGGTAGTAATATTCCCAATCCGTTTCGATCTCTCGATGCGAGATGGCTTTGGTCACTGCTTTTTCCCACGTCTCATCTGGGACAACTGCCAGAAAATGAGTGCCCCCGCACGATTCGGTCGTATATGTGCGCAATTCCCCCTCAATAAAGGCCCCCAGATCCGCTGTGAACGCTTCATTGGCAGCATCCCCTACGAAAATGCTGATCACTCCTGTTTGATCGACCAAGGCTGTCCGGGGCTGCTCCACATCGTCTACGTAAATCACTCCTCGATTTGTCCCATTGATAATCGCATGGATGGTCAAAATGTTCACATTATCAGGCGAGACCAACGTTCTGATTTTTGCATAATCATTTGTTTCCAATCGATGAATCATCCTAATTTCGGCCCTTTCTCTCTCTTTTGGACATCTGTGTACTTATGCGGCTAATAGCGGAGCGAAGTCGTCCAGACTCAGCTTCCGCACAAAAGTCGGGTCATCGTCCACGTTCCTTTCCTCGGAGGATTCCAGCTCTTCTGCAAGCAGTAGGCGAGCCCGGTGCAGCCGGGATTTCACTGTGCCTTCCGGGATGCCTGCTCGCAGGGCGACTTGCTTGATTGGCAAATCCTCGTAATAGTGAAGCCAAACGACGATGCGCAGCTCTTGCTCCAACTTCCATACTGCCTCTGTTAATTCAATCGCTTCGTAGGGAGCCTGTACCGCTTTCTCCTCTATTTGTAGTGAAAACAGCTCTACGGTTGTTGGGCTTCGTTTCTTTTTTCTCTGCCATTGTCTGCATTCGTTTATGAGAATTTGAATCATCCATGTTTTGAAATAAGCAGGCTCTCGTAGCGTTCGGATGGCTCTGAATGCTTTCATCACCGCATCCTGCACCACATCGGCACAATCCTCGTCCCGCCCGACATAGGTTCGTGCCAAGCCATACAAAGTCCGCTCGTACGATTGAATGACTCTGGCAAAAGCTTCTACGCTGCCGTCCTGCGCCAGCTGAATGTCCTGCTGAACTTCCCTCTTGATGCTCACATCGCATAACCCTCCTTTTATATCCAACATTTGGTTCTCATTAGTATAGATGATAGAGACGGGTAAATGGTTCATGAGGCATTCATTTTTCTGCTTCGCAAAATAGAAAAAGACCATCCCTTCAGCTTTATCAGCTTGAGATGGTCTTGTCATGCCGTTACATCAATAAATTACAGGTTACCTCTACGCTCTTGCTCGCGCTCCAGCGCCTCGAACAGTGCCTTGAAGTTGCCATTCCCGAAGCCACGTGCACCTTTACGCTGGATAATCTCGATGAACAGCGTCGGACGGTCTACAATCGGCTTGCTGAACAGCTGTAAGAGGTAGCCTTCGTCGTCTCTGTCGACCAAGACTCCCAGCTTTCTCAGCGCCTCGATGTCTTCGTCAATTTCCCCTACACGCTCTTTCAAATCTTCGTAGTACGCATCTGGCACCATGAGGAAATCCACACCATTATCACGCAGCTTCGATACAGTGTCGATGATATCATTGGTCAGGATAGCAATATGCTGTACCCCTGGCCCTTTGTAGAACTCCAAAAATTCCTGAATCTGCGACTTGCGGCGTCCTTCTGCCGGCTCATTAATCGGGAACTTGATGCGTCCGGTTCCGCTTTGCATCACTTTGGACATGAGCGCAGAATACTCTGTCGAGATGTCGTCCTCACTGAAATTTTGTACAGCTGTAAAGCCCATGACCTTTTGGTAATATTCTACCCACTCATCCATGACCTCGACGTTACCAACGATGTGGTCGATGCCGATGATACCCGTACTCTCTCCTTTGACTGGAGATTGGTAAGCTTTATAGCCTGGGAAGAATGGTCCGTTGTAATTTTTTCGTTCGATAAAGGAATGAATGTTTTCGCCGTACGTACCGATAATCGCTTTTTTGACCGTCCCGAATTCATCGGTATACTCAGTCGGTTCCATGATCGGAATGGCTCCGCGAGAAACTGCCTCCCGGTAAGCCTGCTCACAATCCTCTACACGCAGGGCAACATCTTTGACTCCGTCCCCATGCTTTTTCACAAAATCCGAGATCGGGCTGTCAGGTGTAAGCGCCCCGCTGATCACGAACGTCATATGCTTCTGCTTCAAGACGTAGGAAACCTTTTCCCGAGAACCTGTCTCCAAGCCCGCATAGGCTACTGCTTCAAATCCAAACGCTTTTGTGAAATAGTGCATGGTTTGCTTGGCGTTCCCTGTATAAAACTCCAGGTAGTCCCAGTCCTGAATCGGGAAAAAATCGGTATTGCTCATTGCCTACCCCTCCGCTTTCCTTTTCGATTATTGACATTATTTTGTGAATTGGGATTATTTTGTCGTTATCTTGAGAGTACATTGGAAGCGCTTCCCCTTGCAAGAACACGGAACAACGCGAAAACGCTCAAACGCTTTCATTCATTAAAGTACGCATGCGAGTAACAACTGGATACCAAAAAGCCACCGATCAAGTTGACCGATGGCTTTCCCTGAGTTTAGCTACTTACCTGTGTTTGAAAACAAATTGTTTCAGTTCCGCCAGAGGGGCCGCTCCTACGACTTTGTCGATCAATTCCCCGTTTTTGAGCAAAATGGTCGTTGGCAAACTCATAATGCCATACTGATTGGCAATCTCCGTTTGTTCATCGACATTGACCTTTAGGACTCGCACTTCGCTGCTATGCTCTCCGTCAAACGATTCGAGTATCGGCCCAAAAAAGCGGCATGGCCCGCACCAAGGTGCCCAAAAATTGACGAGAGTATAGCCTTCGCTTTTTACATCATGTTGAAACGTAGTATCTGTCGTGTGGCAAATGCTCATTTGTACTTTCCTCCCTTTTATAAGTTGAACAGTTAATCAAAATGATCATTAAAGACCTTTAATATCCTTAATGGAGACAAAAAAATAACTCTCTGTACTTCGATCATTTCAAATAACTCATTCATAGACTTATTGTATCTATAATATCCCTTAAAAATTTTTTGTGTCAAGTTGCACCATCCAAAAATGGGCATCGAAAGTGCAGGATGACAGCGCGAATCACTCTTCCCCTTGCTCATGCTCCCCATTCACTTTATGATGGATGTATTAAGTCCATGATTGAGGTGTCTTATGAAGTATTCACAGGCAACAGACTATGCCCTCCATGCGATGCTCTATCTGGTAGCAGAAGCCCCTGATAAACCCGTTAGTGTTCAGCTTTTGGCAGAAAAGCTGGGCGTCTCACAAACGTACCTATCCAAAATGCTGACCAAACTGGTCAAGGCTGGGCTGATCCACTCGATCTCCGGCGCAAATGGCGGATACAAGCTCAAACGCAACCAGGATGATATATCGTTTCTGGATGTTATCCAAGCCATTGAAGGGACCACCTCCTTGTTTGAATGCAGTTTCCGACATGATAGTGCCTGTCTGATTCAACAGGTTGTGACTGAGGCCGAGCAGCAAATGATGCAGACGCTAAAGAGTAAAAAAATTGCTGATTTGGTCCCACATATCCCCAAACCATGATCGACTGTCGTAAAACAACTTCCATGAAAAGCTCCGGCCGCCTCGACCGGAGTTTTTCTTCATAATGGTATCGCTCAATCGAAGAGAAAGGCGTGAACAAGGATGAGCCAATGGACGGAACAAGCGGCCAAGCAATGGGATCAATTTGCAGAAGACTGGCAAAAAAGAAGTGAGCACATGTGGGAAAAAGGGAGTCGAAGCACCATCCTTCCCTATTTTATGAAGCATGTACCTGTCGGATCTGGATCTGTTCTCGATGCAGGCTGTGGTGACGGCTATGCCAGTTGCAAGCTTGCAGAGCACGGCTACCAGGTGGAGGGCATCGACATTGCCGGGGAAATGATCCGCCTCGCTCATGACCGGGTCATTTCCTTCTCGGGATCCGTTCATTTTCAGACAGGAGACATCAGTGAGCTTCCTTTTGCCAATGATTCATTCTCCGGTGTGCTCTCCATTAACGTAGTGGAATTCACTCCGTCTCCGCTCAAGGCAATCCTAGAGCTTCACCGCGTGCTCGCACCCGGAGGAATTCTCGTCTTGGGTATCCTCGGTCCTACAGCTGGTCCACGTGCGCATAGCTATCGCAGACTATATGAAGAGACGACGATCCAAAATACGATGATGCCCTGGGAAGCCAAGCAGTTGGCGAGCGAAAATGGCTTCACACTGCTGGGCGAAGATCCGGTATACAAAGAGGGAATTACGCCAGATATCGCGGGCCGCTTAAGCGTAGAGCTGCGGGAGGCTGTCAGCTTTTTGACCTTGTTTGCATTGCGGAAATAGATCAGAATGCTCTCAACTTTAGTGAAGTATGCCGGTCACACCTATGAGAGGGAAAACCGGCAATTTTTTATGATCAATCACGTCGAACAGAGTCCCGCTAGTATAGGCTTTGCTATTCCATAACTGGGCAGTTTACTAACCAATATTTCGTTGTTAAAATGGGTCGTGCTAATAAAATTTATTTATTTTTATTAATTCTACTAGAACTTTGTGCGACACGCATCTCGGAAGGTGAGTATCATTATCAACGAAAACAATTTTACAATTGTTGCCCCTATCATTTGCTTTCATTGTGGGAATGGGAGCTTTCACAAATCTGATAATAAACACCAAATATACAAAGATCTCATCAATAATGAAGTCATTGAGATACCGGTAAAGCGTCAACGGTATCGATGCACTGCTTGTGGTACGAAAGAATGGGACGTTGTATTGGGAGCATCGACGCATTTGAAAAAAACGAGAAGACTGCTCTCCTTTGAAAAGCGCAACACATAATTAAGAAGCCGCTTCCCTGAAGCTTACAGGGAAACGGCTGGGTTCTTTTCACATACTCGCTCATCAATTAGCGCTTATATTCAACAACATCTTCCACGGTGCCTGTTCCTTTCTCCAAATTAACGTCGGTAAAGTGTACATTGTATTTCGCCCGCGGATTTCCATTTGGATACCAGTAAACGTCAATAAATTTCAAAACATCGTCAACTGTCACACCCGTAGCAGAAATTTCGTATGCACTTTCAGATGGGGTAAAATTTTTCGCTTTCATAGCCTCTTTTGCTTTTTCAATAAAAGGGGCAGCTTGTTCTTGTGGAAGATCTCGCATAACGACGCCAAGCTCATTGATCACTTTTGCACTTTTTACTGTCGCTGTGCCTTTCTCGACATCAACATCAACAAAATGGACAACATACCCTTTCGATTGTTCTTCAGCACTCCATAGAAGCTGTAAGGTCTTGTCTTTCTTGCTCCCGAAATGCGTCACCTCATATCCACTATTTGGAAGTTCGATCTTCTCTGCTTGCAAAGCCTCTTTTGCTTTTGCAAGAAACGGAGCCACCTGTTGATCTGTCAATTTCAAGAGATCCTTTTTTTGTTCCTTGTCCTCCTGTTTTCCTTTTCATCCTCCTCTTCCAAAGCGATGAGCTTATCATAATTGTCTACATATACATCATCGATTTTCCCCGTTCCTTTCTCCAGATCGACATCTGCAAAACGCACGGAGTAGTACTTACCTTCCTTTTGCCCCGTCTCAGGACGCCAGGTAATATGAACGCTTTCCAGCACATCGTCATAAGCACGGCTGCTGCTTGACAGCTTGTACCCGCTCGCTGGGAGAGCTA
Source organism: Brevibacillus sp. AF8 (assembly GCF_021270385.1). NCBI lineage: Bacteria > Bacillati > Bacillota > Bacilli > Caryophanales > Paenibacillaceae > Brevibacillus > Brevibacillus sp. AF8. Next base: position 13,808 of record NZ_JAGQDN010000023.1, read on the forward strand.
TATTTTTTTCTTGCAAAGCCTCTTTCGCTTTTTCGATAAACGGAGCGGCCTGTTTTTCTGTCAGTTTCTCTTCGAAGTAACCTGGCCGATTAATGACCTTTACCGTTTTCACCGTCCCTGTTCCTTTTTCTGCATCGATATCCTCAAATTCGGCGACATACGCCTTGTCCTTCACGTTAGTTTCAGATCGCCATACGACAGTCAAAGTATTGTTTTTCTTGCTGCCATAATTCCGAGCTTTGTAACCACTTTCCGGAAGGGAGATATTTTCCGCTGTGAATGCTTCTTTTGCTTTTGCAAGAAACGGAGCCGCCTGTTTTTCTGTCAGTTTCAAGAAATCGAATTCCTCGTCTGTTGCCTCGGCTGCAACGTTATCCTTCGTATCGTTGAGTGCGGCGCTGGCAGCTACAGGCGAGAACATGGCCGTCACTGTCAAAGCACTCATAACAGAGAGATTCAGCCATGCAGCAGTTTTTTTCGTTTTGGACTTTTTCATCGTACTACCTCCAAGGTTTTTGCGTTGGATCGAGTGTTTCTACGTAAACGAAAAAACGACAACTGTCAAATCCGCTTAGATCATCGATGGAATTCGCGATGTGACGTACACCACTTCTTTCGTAGAGAATATCGAAGGAGTATTCCAGTGGGAAAATAAAGTAGATGCGGATGTTGTGATGGATGGACAATTTATTACGGCAGTTGGAGGGGCATACGTTGAATTTGCGGTACTTGTATTGCAAGCCCTAAAGCTGGAGGATGAACACTCGTGATTTGCCTATCGAACGAATATTGAGCGGTTCATGTAAATCCTCCGTACCCCTTCGCTTTCGTTAGCTAAGGGGTAAGTTTAGTGTGCGTGTAAATGTAATGCTTTCCTTATGGATGCATCAGATTTGGCTTTGTCACGAGCTGCTTGCAGCTATTCTATTATGTGAATGGTTTGGGAAGATATCGTGAACGATCAATCTTTTGATTGGTTTTCCCAAGATGATTTTTCGTTAATTTTTGGGGGAGATTGCAATATTATCGTCGGTACTTATCAAAAACTAGTACATCTACATGGTAATTCTGCTTATATGCTTATTGCTTTCCGAAATACCTAATGATGCCAAGATATTATCCATTTCGATGTGGATGCGATTTGCAAGAAAGAAATGCCGGTAGCGTACATTCCTAGCGAGCAGGGATTTTCACTAGACATATGCCAAGAAATCTTGCAATTGCTCCTTGGAGATCGTCGTGTGATTGGCTTGGAAGTAACTGAATTTTCCGGACTCCGGGATGTAGATCATCATTCGTCGAAAATGCTGGCTCAGCTGCTGGTTAATAGTCTTGCGGCGAAGAAAGGGTTAGAGAAATGAAAAGAGTAGAAATCAAGGCTAGTGGCGGGAAAATTGATTCTCTTGTTTTTAACGGGGAATATTATCATACAATGCGCCTAAAATTAGAAAAGTTCGAGCTGGAGGGAAATGAACTATACGATAACCCAATTGATACAGATATTCGTGTGCGAAATTTTCGAGTCAACATAAAAATATCTCAATCGATCATAAGGATTTATTGATCAATTCGTTCCCAAAAGGAAAGACAAAAAGAGCCGCATCAGCGACTCTATAAAGATTGGGGGGAATTAACATGTATCCTGTGCCTCATTTTACGTTTTGCGAAAGTTCAATGCTATTCGTCGTCGTTGTCATCAACGAATACATCGTATAGAGTACCAGTTCCCTTATCTACATCGACATCTCTAAAGGACACCTCATAAACCTTTCCTGATCTTCCGTTGGTGCCTTCAGGAACAAAGGAAACTTCAACCGAGCGAAGTACATCATTGGTAGTGAATGTGACAGCCTTAATCTCATACCCGGTTTCAGGCAGCTCGATATTCTTTTCTTTCAAAGCTTCTTTTGCTTTTTCAATAAAAGGGGCAGCCAATTCTTGGTCAAGTTTACCGATTACGGTACCGAATTTATTAATGACCTTTACATCCACCGTACCTGTTCCCTTGTCCAGATCGGCATTTTTAAACTCGGCAAGATACACTTTCATCGTACGTACTTTTTCTTTATCTTCTGGAAGCCATATCACAATTACAGTATTTGAATTTTTGCTGCTGAAGTCAGTATTAATCTTGTATCCACTTGCAGGAAGTTCAATATTCTTTTCTTGGAAGGCATCTTTTGCTTTTTGAATGTAATTGGCTTCCTGCTCTGCTGTCAGCTTACTATCAGCCTTCTTGTCTTTCTTGTCGTCTTCGTCATCCTGCTGTTCTTTGTGTTCTCTAACAAATGATTTGAATACTTTACCGGTTCCTTTATCCAAATCGACATCTACAAAATGCACATAGTAGACCTTTCCGGATCGCCCATCAGTACCTTCGGGTAAAAAGGACACTTCAACCGAGCGAAGTAAATCATCAGTAGTGACTTTGACACCTTTAGCTTCATACCCAGTTTCAGGAAGGTCGATATTCTTTTCTTGTAAAGCTTCTTTTGCTTTTTCGATAAAAGGAGCGGCCAGTTCTTGGTCAAGTTTACTGAATACGGTGCCGAATTGATTGATGACCTTTACACTCACCGTGCCTGTTCCCTTATCCAGATCGGCATTTTCAAACTTGGCTCGATACACTTTCATCGGTTTCTTTGCTTCATCTTCATCTTCATCTTCAGGAAACCAACTCACATATACGGTCTCTGTCTCTTTCATGAAATGGTATGCTTCAATCTTGTATCCACTTGCAGGAAGTTCAATATTTTTTTCCTGGAAGGCATCTTTTGCTTTTTGAATATAAATGGCTTCCTGCTCTGGAGTCAGCTTAATATCTTCCTTCTTGCCCTTCTTGCCCTTCTTGTCCTCTTCGTCATTCTGCTGTTTTTTGCTATCCGCTTTTTCCACTTTTTTTACCTGCGCGACAATACCATCTTTGTTCCCGTTCATGGCCGCCTGTGCAGGAATTACAGGGAATACGGCAGTTACCGCCAACGCAGACAGAGCGGAAACGCTCAGAAATGATCCCAGCTTCGATTTTGTTTTTTTCATAGAAAATCCTCCATTGGTTCGGTGCTTATCGAGCCAAAGTACTCGATAGCATTGATAGAGTATCAATCCAATGTCATGGCTTCGTCATTACGATGTCATGGATTTGTAAATTCCATCCATTTATCCACTAATTGATCAATTTCCAAAAAAACGAAAGGACGGCTTCTTCGCCGTCCTCCCACTCGTTTATTTCACCGATTCTGCTATTTTCACATATTCTTCGATCGGCTTGGTTCCGAACGTTTTGTAAATGACACCTTTGCTCGGCTCCCAGAACAGCACCTGCAAGGCTGTCAGGTTCGGATCTTGAGCGCTCCACGCCTTATACTGGCAAGCATACGCAGTCGTTCCGTTTGCCAGCTTGATTTCCTTCACGGTGCTTTTGCCTTCGATGTACGGGACCTTCCCTACCTCTTTTTGGATGTCGCCTTTCATGATGTCGATGAAAAAGCGTTCATCCGGATTGGTCGGGTTCTGGAAATTGACAGTTACAGACTCCTCATCCTCTGATTTCGTCAAGCTGTACGTGATGACGGCTCCCACAGGCAGCTTCGTCGGCATTGGGATCTTCGAGCCAAGCCATTTCTCGGCTTCTTCTGCGGTAATTGTTTTTGTATCGGATTCGATTTCGTATTGATCCGGTGGCGTGGGAGGTGTACCCACTCCGACAGACTCTGCCATCTTTTTCAGTTCATCCACAGCGAGGCCGCTTGCCAATTGGTACACAATTCCCTTCTCTTCTTCCCACAGCAGACTGGATTCGGAAAGTAACGCTTGCAGCTTATTCTTTGATCAAGCAACAACCGAGAAAATGAGTTAACAGAACAAACAACTCATACTTTTCAACCCTTAGGGAAACCTAAGGGTTTTTTACGGTATTAACTCTTTTTTTAATCACAAGTTTCGCATATACGTAAGCGTCACATAGACTTAGGCCTCATCAAGAATTTTGATGTAATACGACACCTATCCCATCACGCGACAAGTGCTCGGAAGCGAAGATGACCATGGCAAATAAGGCTCGATCGCTTCTGGATTTTGTGGATTCGAAAGCTGCGGAAGCTGCTCGAACAGATACTTTAAATATTGAAACGGAAGAAGTCCGTTTTCCTTCGCCGTCTCGATCACGCTGTAGATCGCCGCACTTGTCTTCGCGCCGCGAGGCTTATTCGCAAATAAACAGTTCTTTCTTCCGATCACGAACGGCTTGATCGAGCGTTCACTTCGGTTGTTATCGATTTCGAGTCGGCCATCCTTCAGGAATTCGGTCAATTTCTCCCACTGATTCAGGCTATAAGCAATCGCTTGTCCGACCAGACTCTTCGGTAGGGTTTGAGAGCGATGTTGCTTGAGCCACACCAAATAAGTCTCCAGGATTGGAAGGCTTTGCTTCTTCCGCTCGGCATATCGTTCTTCTGGCGAAGCATCCTTCAGTTCGCGCTCAATGGTGAAGAGAGCATTGCAGTAAGCCAGTCCTTGACTGGCTACCGAATCCTTGTTATCTCTCGTCGCCGGCGGAGCTGCTTTCAGCGCTTCGTCATATTTACGCCGCGCATGTGCCCAGCATCCCACAAGAGTCACACCAGCAACCTTATGATAGCCCGCGTAACCATCGACATGCAGGTAACCATTGAACCCGGATAAGAAGCTTTGAGGATGCTCGCCGCCACGTGTCTTCTGGTAATCATAGATGACCGCCGGCGTTACGCCGCGTCCGGTGCGATACAGCCACAAATACGAGGACGATTGGGCAGACTTCCCGGGCTCACGCAGCACTTGCAGCGTCGTCTCATCTGCATGAAGCACATCCTGCCTTAGCAGATAAGCTTTCATCACGGAGACCAATGGCATGAGCCATTTCTCGGCTCCGTAGATCATCCAATTCGCCATCGTCTGACGAGATAACGTGTATCCAAGACGACGGTGAAGCCAAACTTCCCGGATAAACAGGTCTTGGCATCGCAGTTGTGACGATCGGGGTTTGAATATCTTCACGTTCACAATAACGGCAAGCATACACATTCCGCACGTGACGGATGACCTTCACTTGTGGTGGTACAACGGCAATTTCACTGCGTGTCTCGGTACTCATCTCGTGAAGAAACCCACCGCAGCACGCACATATTTGCTCGCCTTCAGAAAGTGTATAGGTAATGGTCTCTACAGGTAGCTTGGAAAGATCCTCTGTTCGCTTGCCGGATAACTTGCGCCGCTCGTAGGTGATTTGTTCAGACAGCGGCTCTTCATCGGCAGGCGATGCAAGCATTTCGGCTTCGTTGAACAACGGGATTTCTAATTGATCCGGATGCGTCTGCTCGCTGGAAGCACCGAAACGCTTCTGCTGCGCTAAGCGGAACTGCTCTTCGTACCATTTGAGCTTGGCCGATAGTTCGATGATTTGTTGTTGTAGAGATTCAATGGTTGGCATATCTGCATGTTTTTCCATACTTTACACATTAGATAATAAAAACCCAATTACTGTAAGTGCCTCTGACAAAGTGATTACAAAGATGTGACTAAATGACGGAAACGGCATTAACCTTGGGATGCGCTTGCCGCTGGCTGAGTGAAAGACCATCCAGCAGCCAGCGAAGCTCCCTGCTCGAAATGGCTACTACTTCTTCTTTACCTGTCGGCCATTGAAATCTGCCACGTTCCAGACGGCGATAATAAAGCCAGAACCCATTATGATCCCAGTAGAGAATCTTGAGCTTGTTACATGCCCGGTTACAGAATACGAACAAGCCGGAGGAGAACGGATTCAGACCAAAGCTTTCCTGAACGATGGCGGCAAGTCCGTCGATCGACTTGCGCAGATCGGTAGAACCACAGGCGAGAAACACACGCTGATTGCTTGGAAAGGTTAGCATGATGAAGTAAGCGCGTGAATTACTTCGCGCAGAAGCTTCGGGTCAAAACCGGAATGAGAGAAGGAACAGGAAAGGTGCTACCAGGCAGATCTACGGCGGCAAGCGGTACAAACTGAACGGGAGAAGTCTTTGGATCTGGAGTAGCCCTGGATGAAACACGATTTATTTTGTAGAGCCAATATTTCAATTGTTCGACAGAGCATTGATTTGCGGTGCACCAAGCTTTCATCGTGAGGCCACTTGCCCGATAGGCTTCGATGCGTACATACCAATCTTGTCTGCGTTGTTCTTTGGCATTCATGAGATACCCTCCGTATTCAGGTTAATCTCATGATCTCTTAGCTAGCATAGTGGTTGAAGGTGGGAAGAGTTTGGCGCTTACGTTTAATCGGTAGGTTGTCATGGTTTTGTCAAAGATCGTCTCGAGCATTGGGGCAAGCTGGAATCCGGGTATGAAAAAAGAGCCGCCATACGCGACTCTCCATCTTCTTCGTCCACCCTGCTATGTGAAACTTGTTACTAAGGAACGGTTCTTCTTACCCAGATATCCCATAATTCACCAGTTCCTTTCTCTAAATCAACTTCATCAAAATAAGCAAGATAAACTCTTTCCTTTATAGAAGCGATATCAGTCCCTTCAGCAACGCCGTCGGGATACCAGTAAATTCTCACCTCTGGTAGTCGTTTCGGTTGATCATCGTGGTACCTAATCTTGCTACTAATCCAATAGCCACTTTCAGGAAGTTTTACCTGCTTCTCTTGAAAAGCGTCTTTTGCCATCTGGATAAACGGGGCTGCCTGTGCTGGTGCCAGTTTCACACTCCTGATAATCGGCTCTGGTGGTATTTCGTCCACGATTCTCGTTTCTTCTTCGTTCGTTTCTACGTTCTCAACTGTACCTGTTCCTTTTTTTAAATCAACATCTGAAAATTGCACGTAATAAAGCTTGTCATGAACAGCTTGATAAACGTTATTGCTTTTCGTATATCTTGGGTACCAGTAAAGATCGACAAGCGCTATTGTCTCTTTTTCCGTGATGGGTTTTACGACCAAGCATCCCGCCAGATCGTAGCCGATTTGCGGAATTTTGATGTTTTTGTCTTTCCAAACTTTTGTTGCCTTGTCTATATACGGGGCGAACATCGTGTTTGGTTTGAACGATACGATGTCCCTGCGTATACAAATCTTGATCTCTTTAATTGTGCCCGTTCCTTTCTCCAAGTCCACATCGGTCAAATTGACAAAATAGCTTTCGTGAAAGCCTATCAAAGGTGGTTCGGCTCCTTCCTCTCTTTTTGGATGCCACCATATCTCAGCGGTCGTTGTATCCTCGCTCGTTTCACTGGAAAATGAAAGCCTGTAATTATTATCAGGCAGGTCGATATGATTGGCGATAAACGCATCTGTTGCCAACTTGACGAAGGGCTCTCGCTCTTCTTTACTAAAGTCAGTGCGGATTAACTTCACGGAACTTTCTTTGGTGGGTGTCGGATTATCGGTTTTCTTCTTGTCCTGATGCTCTTCACCTTCATTCGGTTCAAGCGTGTTTGACGCCGTTGTTTCCGTCTTAATGACATCTTTGTTTTTATTGATTTCAGCCAAGCCAAACGTTGTCGGGGAGAAGCTCAAAGCAAGGGCTAACACGCCCATCACTCCAATACTTAACCATAACCCCAGCTTCATTTTTGTATCGGTCAATTTTTTCACAATTCTATCTCCTTACAGTCCTGCTTCTTATTCTGCGTTTTCGCCATACCAATGGGATTCACCGTAATTCCAAATAACCTCAAGTTCAACCATTTTCCCTACGCCTTTATCCACATCGGCGTTGTAAAATAGTGCGTAGTAAACCTTTTCCTTGATCTTGCTCTCTTGGCCAAAAACAACACCATTGGGATACCAGATGATATCCACATGATTTTTGCCTTCCGTCACGGTACTGCTGATCCAATAACCGGTTTCAGGTGTTGGCATGCCTTGCGCATCGAACGCTTCTCTTGCCATCCGAATATAGGGGGCCGCCTGATCCTTGGTCAACGGATCAAAGGATTTTTTACTCTGCTCGTGGCTTTGCTTCCAAGCGATTTCTTTGGTTTCAAGGTTTGCTGGTGGAGAGGTTTCCGTCATGATGGCATCCTTTTTACTGTCCAGAACAGCAGGGCCGAAAGCAGCCGGAGAAAAGAAGGAGGCCAGACCTAGTATGCCGATAACAGCAAGGCTAAGCCTGAAGCCGTGGGACTTTATCTTTATTTTTTGGATAGTTCGCAATACATGCCTCCATAATTACCTCGAAGTTTGATCTGGAACCAGGGTGTAAACCGATGTTCCGCCGTTCAATCTGCTTTTCATATAAATACTGCCTTGGTGTGCCGTAGCAATCGCTTTGCTTAGAGACAACCCTAAACCGTGACCGTTCTTTTTCCGATCCCTCGCGCTATCCAGCATAAAAAATGGTTGAAAAACATTTGTCAGATGCTCTTCCGGCACCCCACAGCCATGATCTTCCACACAAAAAACAACAAATGAGTCCTCTGTGTAAACAGTAAATCGAATCACTGCATCGTTTTCAGACGCTTTGGAGGCATTCTCCACGAGATTGTTTAATAGCACCAAAAAAAGCTCCGGATCGACGGTAACCGTAGAGACTGAATATATGATTTCCAGCGTTTGGCCCTTTCTGTCTAACGAAAACTGGGAGATGATTTTCAACTGCTGCATAAGGGAAGAAACATCAACTTGCTGCTTGTTCAGTGCCTCCCCATTTCCAAGTCGGAAAAGCTCCAACAGCTTTTTTGACATCCCGTCAAGCCGTTTGCTTTCCGAATGAATGAAGCTCAGGGCCTGCTCGACGTCTTTTTCTTCCAGGTCATAATGCTGAAGCAAACTGGCATAGCCCATGATGGATGTAAGCGGCGTTTTGAATTCGTGGGCCAGACTTGCGATAAACGCCTCTCTTTCCGTTACGCCCCTCTGCAGAAGCTCCATGTTGGCTTGAATCGCTTCTGCCATATGATTGAAGTCAACCGCAAGCTGGCCAATCTCATCGCCGCGCTGAACCGTTATGCGATGCTGATAGCTTCCTTTTGCAATCGCTTGAGCCTGTGTGCTTAACAGACCGAGTGGACGCAAGGCTTGTCTGATTAGGACATATAAACCTGCCGCAGAAACGGTCAAGCCAACCAATACCCAAAATGAAATCTGTAAGGATAGTGACTTTTGGTCAGCGATCAGGTTCGTTATGTCATGAGCGTAATCCAATCGAAGCAGCTGGTCATCGATCTTCATCCAACTCGAGACAAACAGTACGGTGCGCACGTCTATGTTTCGAATGACATAGCTTCGTCTCCCGTCTTTGGGTGGCGCAAGAGCCATTGCCTTTTCTTCTTCATCCGGTATACTGCTATACAGCTTCTCCCCGGATTCGCCTGTTATGGCCACATGGCTTTTCTGATCAGTAAAATACCGCCCATAATTTTGAAAAGCTTTGGTAAGGATGTCTTTCTTCAGTGTTGGATAGTAATCATCAATCGTACTTTCATACATTTTCAACGCGTTCCCGATCATGCTATGGTTCTCACGGGAGCTGATGATTTCCCGTTGAAGATTGTACTCAATGGAAACCTGTATGATCCTGTACGAAAAAAAGACGATGACCACCGTCACCAATCCGAACACCATGAGATAGATTCGCATCCACAGAGGAGTCTTCTTAACCCTCTCACGCATCTTAAAACTCCATTCGATAGCCAATTTTGTGCACCGTATGAATATGATCGGACAAACCTAGCTTTGTGCGCAGATTCAAGACATGTGTATCAATTGTCCGGGTGCTGCCATAAAAGTCATAACCCCAGACCTGATTCAGCAAACTTTCACGAGAAAAAGCAATATTCGGATTATGCAACAAAAATTCAAGCAACTCATATTCCTTCGGGGTTAACGTGACGAGCTGATTACTTTTGTACACTTTTCGGCTATGATAATCCACTGTCACATCACCTACGGTCAATGTTTCCAATACAACCTGATGACTTCTTCTCAGAGCGACTTCCACTCGTGCCAACAACTCCAACAAATCAAAAGGTTTTGTAATATAATCCTCAGCACCAAGACGCAAACCTTGTACTTTGTCCATTACACTCGTCTTGGCTGTAACAAAAATGACCGGGATATTCTTTTTCTTAAAGGATTCCAGCAGTGTGAACCCATCAACTCCAGGCAGCATGATGTCAAGGAGCGCCAAGTGATACTCCTTTTCTTCGAGATCGTTCAACGCCGTGTTACCGTCGGATGAAACTTTACAGACATAGCCTGAGGCGCCTAATGTCATTTTGATTAGTTCGGATATGGATGGATCATCTTCAGCGATTAATATTGAATATGCCATGCTGTATAACACCCCCACCATCATTACACATTTTTAGGATTTTATTGTCAACGAAATGTAAAAAGTATACAAAAACAAAAAACCCTCAATAAAATCACTTTAACTTGATCTTATTGAGGGTCACATTCATTATCATTTAGATTTGTTACTTACCGATACGAAACATTATTCAACTGCATCCACATCCATTTACTGTCAATTAGCATCGCAAGCGTCATCTCATCCATTCCGTGCAGTTGACGGTACAAACGCTGCGTTTCGACCAAGTCATTGTAGGTCAAGAACGGATAGTCCGGTCTGCCGAATGTTCCATCGGGAAAATAAGCGTAATGCAAATCGCCATTTCCGAGAATCCACTGCGATCCGAGGTTTACGACACCATAAAGCATCATATCCGCTAAATCTTTGTCAGTCCGGTCCCCGAATTGCAGGTAGCTTTTGTAGAGAAAATTGATTTCCGCCAACTGATGGTTCAAAGAAACATGTGTCTGAATCATCGGATTCGTTGCTGTCGCGTAGTCAGAAACCAGCCAGCCTTGCTGTACACCAGCGATGACAAAACGGTTCATGGCTGCATGATTGTGAAAGTAAGAAGCATATTTTTTCGCTGATTGGCAAAAGTCCTTTTCTTGGTACTGATCACAGCCCCGCAGCATCAGATCTGCCGCTCCTGTGTTGAATCTCGTATCGTAAAAGCCCTCTGGTATCCCGTAATCGCCACTTAGCCACAAGGAGCGCGGCTGCGTCTTCCAGTACCCCTCAGGCTCCTGCTGTTTCAAGCTCGCCCTCAGCATCACATAGCCCATATCCCGGGCAGCCTTGCTTCCACCTGTATATAAAAAGGAGCGAAGGACATAATTTTCAGGAATCCGCCAAAAGGAGGACTCCGAAGTCGGCTCATACGTGGAAGGGCTTTGATAGTAATACCCATCGTACAGCCATTTTGCCTTTTCCGTCACGTCCAAGTTAATCCAGACGCTGTCAATCGATTGTTCTCCCCAAGGAACGAGCGGATCTCTCGAATCGAGCGCCCACATTTCACTGATAAGCCCTGCTTTCATCGGCAGCTTGATCACGAGCTCGACACCATTAGCCGTCTGTTTGACTTCGACTGGCAACGCCAATGCCGGCTTTTCTTCAATCGTGGCTCTGCCTTTATCCACGTAGGTAATGGGCTTACCTAACCAAATATACCTGCCCTCCGTCTCTACAAAACCTGAGGAGAGCGGAAGGGTCTGGACTTGATCAAGCGTGACAACCTTCCAATACGGTTTCTTCGATTCATCATAGGCCCGATAGCGGAACATCATGTTCTGACTGTTGCCCTGAATCGGAATGGTGAAAATGTAGGGCATCATATTGCGCTGACCTGTCATTTTATGGGCCCAATACGTGACACCATCGGAGAATCGAAATTCTTGTTTTTGGTGAATCGCGCCATTCAGGTGGTCAACAGTCTCTGTTTCTGTTGGTTTTTTCCATTCGTTTGCAGAAATATCGCTCGGAAAGAAACTACTTACGGCGATGGCCGTCATCAAAAGGAGCATTCTGCTGATTTTTCTGACCATGTCATCCCCCTATTCTATTAAAGGAGAACCGAAAGTCCTACTTTAAAATGAATATTTCGTAGTGATTATTATTTTTATAATAATCTGATAAATTAACCATAGGTGTCTACTTCTATTTCTCAGGAGGGAATTTATGGACAAGAAAGTACGCTACGTTGTTTCTACAGCACTCGTAATATCTCTGTTCACCAGCCCCTCAATCATCCATGCCAACCAAGCTGAACCACAAACCCACATTCCTTATTACGGAATAGGGCCAACCTATGTACAGCCTGCACAGATTGAGAGCTTGTTTCCCAAGCCAACTATCCAGTTTGGGACACCCGGCTTCCAAGAAGGAAAAGAAGCTTTTACGTCCCAGGAAGAAATGATGGCTTACATAAGCAAATTGGCTGCAGGCAACAAGGAAATCCAGCTGCTATCCATCGGTACATCCCTGGAAGGTCGCGATATCCCCCTGCTGTTATTCAGCAAAGACCACGGCAAGCTCAAACAAAACAAAGAGAAGCCACTCATCTGGCTACAGGCACAAATCCATGGAAATGAACCCGCATCCGGTGAATCTGCTCTTTTGATCGCCAAATGGCTGGCAGAAGGAAAACTTGGCGCCGATCTCTTGGATAAAGTAAACATTGCGATTGTTCCCCGCATCAATCCAGATGGCTCCTACCAGTTCAAACGCTACATCGCGACAGAGCTGGATGCCAACCGCGACTACATGAAGGTAGAATATCCAGAAGTGCAAGCGGTTCACCAAGCCATTAATGCCTATCAACCTGATGTGGTGCTTGACGCCCACGAATACGGCGTCTCTTCCAACCAGCTTCGCGATGTTGGAGAAAAAGGCGCGATCTCTTCCTACGATGTTCTGATCTCCTCTGCGAAAAACTTGAATATCCCCGCAAACCTGCGAAAAATGTCAGACAACCTGCTCTTGGCTGACGTTCAAAAAGCACTCGACAAGGAGCAGCTTTCTCATCACGCTTACTATACGCTGGCAAAAGGCAAGGACGGAAAAGTGACCGCAACAGAAGGCAGCACAGAGACAAGAATCGGACGCAATGCTCTTGGATTGAAAAACACATTGACGTTTTTGGTGGAGACACGCGGCATTGGCATTGGACGCGCCGATTTTGAGCGCCGTGTATTCAGCCAGGCCATGACTCACGCTGCTGTCATTCAATCAACAGCGGTCAACGCCAAAGCAATCAAGTCCGCCGTGATGCAAGCACGCGAAGAAATCACGGAAAAAGGCAAAAAGGCAAACGACAACGACAAACTCGTCATCCTGAGTGAGAATAAGCGCGTACCAGATCAGTCTCTCGAAGTGGTCGATCTAGCCACCGCAAAAAAAGTCTCTACCCCCATCGACTGGGTAAGCTCCACGGATGCCTATCCCATACTCGAACGCGAGCGCCCCACTGCCTACCTCATGCCTCCTGGCTACCATGACGTCGCGACCAAGCTGGAATTGCTCGGTGTTTCGGTAAGCAAGCTATCAAAAGAAACGACCATAGCGGTAGAAAGCTACACCATTTTGGAAAACAAGGTGAATACGATTTACGAGAATGGGCATTTCACCAACCAAGTGACTGCAAATGTAACAGAAACAACGAAAACCTTTCCTGCGGGTAGTTACGTGTTCAGCATGGCCCAGCCAAACGCGAACTTCATTGCGTTAGCCCTGGAACCGGAATCAGTGGACAGCTACGTCACGTTTAACTTCTTGCCCGTTGAAAAGGGCGATGAAGTCCCGGTGTATCGCTATATGCTGGAGCAACCGCTACCCACCACACAAAAGAATTAAAGGAAAAATTCCCCTCTCTAAAGTTAGACTCCTGAGAGGGGAATTTTGTTACATGTATGGGCTTACTTTATTTCAAACACTTCTTGGGCAAGCCCTGCCAGCTTTTGCGTATTGCCGCTCACTTCGACCATCGTCGCGGAAATTTCCTCTGTAGCGGCTGCCTGACTCTCCATGGTTTGATTGATCAGTTCAATCGAGTTTTGCAGAAGGGTTATCAAATCCCGGATGGAATCCGTGGTTTGCTTGATTTTGTCTGCATTCGCCCTGGAATCAGTCGCCATATTGCGAACCTCATTCGCAACGACAGCGAACCCACGCCCTGCATCTCCTACTCGCGCAGCCTCAATGCTCGCATTTAGTCCCAAAATGTTACTTTGATCAGCGATTTTTTTCACAGCGAGTGTAATTTGCTCGATCTCGGTCGTACTTTGGCTGACATCATTGGCTTGCTCTGAGATCGCCTTCATTTGCTCGTTCAAATTCCCGATCTGCACGGCCATCTCGTGTGTGGTGGCACTCACCTGCTCGACGACACTCGAGAGATTTGCAGCGATTTCATACAGCTCATTGGCTCGCTCCATACTCGAACCAATGCCGACACCGCCAATGACTTTTCCCGTGTGATCATGCAGGGGAATCGCCCGTGCGACGAGAGGGAAACCAAACAATTCCTTGGGGACCATCATCGCCTGCTTGGTGTTTTTTCGAATCGCGTTGGTGATCACATCTCCTTCCTGGAGTGGATCACCAGGCTTGACTTGCAGTGCAAATGTTTGGGCAGGTACATTGCACAATAGCTTTTCCGTGTCGTAGACCCCAATGGTAATGTCATCGGAGAGCAAATCATTTAAATAGGGGGCAACCTTGATGAAAGCCTCAAGCAGTTCTGCGTTTTTCCCCTTTTCGGAAGCTTCTGTTTCGTTCCATTCTTCGTATCCGTTCATGACCCTCTTCACCTCTATATTTTGCTGGCATTAGTACGGAAATTGACGCTTCTTGTGCTGAACCGAAATCCATTTCAGCGTAGTAAACTCTTCTAAGCTCCATTGACCATTCAATCGTCCCAACCCGGAGTGCTTTTCACCGCCGAACGCCACGATTGGCTCGTCATTGATCGTTCCATCGTTGATGTGAATCATGCCGGTCTCAATGCGCTTGGCCATCTCGGCACCTCTCTCCAGATCGCCGGTGTGAATTGCCCCGGACAACCCAAATGGTGTCTCGTTCGCCATGCGAATCGCTTCTTCCTCGGAAGCAAACGACATGATGCAAACAGCCGGACCAAACAGCTCTTTGGATGCAATCGACATGTCTGTGGTCACTCCTGTCAAAACAATCGGCTCGACCACGTTTCCTTTTACTTCCCCTTTCAGTGCAGGAACGGCTCCTTCGCGTATCGCCTCATCGATCGTTGCCATCAGATTGGCGACTTGCCGTTGATTGATGAGTGGACCGATTACCGTGTCAGGATCATTCGGGTCGCCTACCTTGAGTCCAGATACTTTTTCCACGTACAAATCGAGGAATTTATCGTATACATCTTGGTGAACCAGAACCCGGTTAGCTGACATGCAAATCTGACCTTGGTGGGTAAAACGGCTGAATACTGCTGCATTGACGGCATACTGGAGATCCGCATCCTCCAAAACGATCAGCGCACTATTGCCGCCCAGCTCCAAAATCGCCTTTTTGAAATGCTTCGCTGCCACCTGCGCGATATGGCTCCCAACTTGGCTAGACCCTGTAAACGAAAGGATGCGCGGAATCGGGTGGGAGACAAAACCATCGCCAATTTCAGCGATATCCGTCACTACGACGTTAACCAAGCCTTTGGGCAGACCTACTTCTTCAAAAATTTTCGCGATGAGAGTCCCACCCGTGATTGGCGTGTGCTCATGCGGTTTGAGGACGACACCGTTGCCCGCGCCAAGAGCTGGAGCCACAGACTTCATCGACAGATAGAAGGGGAAGTTGAACGGACTGATGACGCCGACAACTCCTGCGGGAATCCGATACAAGCGGTTTTCTTTTCCGTCTACGGGAGAAGGCAGAATTTTTCCTTCCATCCGCACTGGGAAGGTAGCCGCCTCGCGAATAATATCCTTCACAAGCCCGATCTCAAAAAACGCCTTCAATCGGGTTCCGCCCAATTCACGAATGATGATATGAATGATTTCTTCTTCATGCTCTTCGATATAGTGAACAGCACGCTCCAACATTCGGGATTTGGTATAAGCATTCACTTCGTCCCACTCTTTTTTCGCGTGGGCTGCCGCCTTGTAAGCCGCGTCGATATCCTCCAGATTTGCCATTTTGAATTCTGCGATGACTTCCCCATTGTAAGGGTTGATATCTTGCAATGTCTTCGCGCCCAGCCCGTCGCGCCACTCCCCATTGATGTACTGCTTGTCCAATGTTTGCAGGATTGACATGCTACAACCTCTCCCTTTTGTAAAGGTAATTGGCCCCTTTCGCATGAAAGGAGCCCTAAAACTAAAACAGTAAAATACACTGCTCGTTGGCAACCCGGCTGCCATCGTAACGTGTACATTAGGCCCGTGGCTTTGCGTCCCCACTTTTCAATGGGTTTGCCCATTCATAGCGAATGCCGATATGATGTTGTCGAAAAAAGGAAAGATATGGAGAATGATACTTTGATTATAGTACTCTATTCCTAATAGTCAAACGAAAACATGTAAATATTTCGTGAAAGGAAGTAACAAATATCAAAAAGCCCGCATCGCTTGGATACGGACTCCTGGTTCTTCTTCCTTATGCTCACAATAACGATTTGACATTCTTTACGCTCGTCGCGAGCATTTGCTCCGTCGCGTTGGCGTCCCTTATGTGCTTGGTCAAGCCTTCATTCAGCTCGTCCAGCAAACCCTTTGCATCACTTACCTGCTGGGACACATCATCAGCAAATCGCTTTTGATGCGCGATGATTTCCATCACACCCGACACTTCGACGTTCAGTACCTGGAAAGCGTTCACGATCTGATCTGTCTTCTGTGCAGCATCCTTGCTGATAGAAAGTCCATTTTTGATTGCACTGCTGCTTTTTTCACTGTTAGACAATGCTTCTTTTGTTTCTTCCTGAATCTTGCCAATCAATTCTGCAATCGTCTTGGTCGAGTTCGCTGTCATCTCGGCCAGCTTCCGTACCTCATCCGCTACGACGGCGAAGCCTCGGCCTTGTTCACCTGCACGTGCCGCTTCTATCGCTGCATTCAGGGCGAGAAGGTTGGTCTGATTCGCAATGTCGCTGATCACCTTGACGATGCTCGTAATTTCCGAAGAGCTCTCTTCCAAGCGGCTCATGGACTTGGACGTATGGACCGATTCTTTGTCGAGCAGGCTCATGACCTGCACAACGTCCGTCATCGCCTTCTTGCCTTCATCTGCACACGCTACCGATTGTTTACAGATGTCTGTCAGGCGCTCTCCTCGAACCGACAACTGGCTCGCAGATTCATCATCCCGCTCGTTAATGGCCTGGATATTATCTACGACACGCTTCATCCTTGTCACCAGTCGCACCATTTGATCGGATTCGGCGTTTATCGCCTGGTTTGAACTGAGGATCGCACCCATCTGTTCGTAAAGATCGCGAAGCTCATGTTTCCAAGCGTCTTGCTGTCCTGTCATTGTGGTTGTGGCTGTCGTCGCTGCTGTCTCTTTTTCTGCCAGGCCTTTGTCTTTTTTCCAAAACATCCGCTTCCCTCTCCTCTGTACCCATCAATTGTCACCTCGGCGGCTATATACGCGGGACTCGATTATTCCCGGATGTTGTTTCGCCAAGCTCAGCAAGTTTTCCAAGAAATAATAGTGACCCTCCAAGAGCTCCACGTCTTTACGCTCAAAATGCTTCGCCTGCAAATACTGCTGCATTTCCAAAGCATAGCGCTCCAGTTTATCGTGAAAATCGTTGGCACGAAGCATTTGCTCCACTTCTGGATATTCCGTTTTCAGGCGACTTAGCTCGCTGTATACACGCCCACCCTCCAGAATCATCTGGTAGGCCGTACGCTCAAGCGTAGCTGTCGTAGCTGCCTCCTGCTCCTCACGCTCCTCGCGCAAAGCTGCCAAGTACGTGATAAAATGGTAGACAGTTAAAAACAATGGTCCTAAAAATAGAATGATCCCTGCCTTGTACACATGCTGATTGGACAAATTGCTGATGAGCAGGAACAAGTGAAACAAGATCGCACCCAACCATACATAGATGATGATTTGGTGATTGATCTTCCCTGCCTTTTGGTGGCGTGAAAAGGCAAAGGTAAGTCCGAGCAGATAAAAGGCAAGCAATGTAAAGCTGGCAGAAAACAAAGCCATCTCCATATCGATCAGCCAATCTGCGTCGGCGGGTATTTCGATAAAGAATTCAAAAGCGAGCACCAGCAGTGAGAACAGCAACCCCATGATCCAAAACCGGCTTACTTCCGAGTCATTCCTCCGCCGGGAGCGGTAGCGTTTTACACGGGATCCTTCCATAATGCTCTCACCTCATTCTCTATGATTCGCCATGATTCTATCTTTTCCTTTCACATGGGGCCAAAATCTGACATCGGAGGCTGTTATGACAAAAAATTTACCGACACCATTTACCGAGCGCATGCAAACCTTGCTCGGGCACGATTTCGAGGCATTCGTTTCCTCCTATGATCAGCCTGTAACACACGGCTTACGGGTCAATCCGTTGAAGGTAGGGCGTGACGTTTTTTTGAAAATCTCGCCGTTTGCTCTGGAAGCAGTCCCTTGGTGCGAAAACGGATTTCACTACAAAGAGCCAGCTCGTCCCGGCAAGCATCCTTTTCACTCCGCCGGCATGTACTATTTACAGGAGCCAAGCGCGATGTCCGCTGCCGAAACACTCGGTGCCCAACCTGGTGAGCGCATCCTTGACCTATGTGCAGCGCCAGGAGGGAAATCGACGCAGCTTGCAGCGTTTTTGCGTGGACAAGGAATGCTTGTGGCAAACGAGATCCATCCTGTTCGAGCAAAAGCCTTGTCAGAAAATCTGGAGCGCTGCGGCGTTACCAATGCCGTCGTGACCAACGAAACGCCTGAACGTTTGCAAGAGCGATTCCCCCAGTTTTTTGACCGAATTTTGGTAGATGCTCCATGCTCTGGCGAAGGAATGTTCCGCAAGCTACCCGAAGCAATCGAAGACTGGAGTCCTGCAAAAGTAATGGAATGCCATGTCATGCAAGGTGATATTCTCGAGGCGGCCGCTGCAATGCTGAAGTCAGGCGGGACGTTGGTCTACTCCACCTGCACATTTGCTCCGTTGGAAAATGAGCAGTCCCTGGTTAACTTCCTGGACCGTCACCCGGAATTTGAGATCATCTCGCTGCCACATGCAGATTGCTTTTCTGCTGGCCAACCCGAGTGGGCGTCGCCACAAAACGAGCAGCTCACCCAGACAGCCAGATTGTGGCCGCATCGTCTACAGGGAGAAGGTCATTACCTCGCCAAGCTGCAAAAGAGCGAGAGCGCTGAGGTTCAAGAACCTTCCGGGAAGCGTAAAGAAAAGCGTGCGGCAAGATCAACTCCGACGGGTCGAAAAGAAGCACTGGCAGCCTGGCGTACGTTCGCAGTCGAAGCGCTCCCGGCGCTCTCCAAATCATTCGAAGATGAAGCTGCTTTTCTTTTATTTGGCGAGCAGCTCTACTACTCACCTGCTCCCGAGCTCGACTGGGACAAGCTCAAGGTCATGCGCGTCGGTCTGCACCTGGGAACCGTAAAAAAGAACAGATTTGAACCTGCACACGCCTTGGCGCTCGCCCTCTCTCCTTCGGAGGCAGCCCGTGTCGCTTCGTATGGCGCGGACGATCCTGAACTGTTGCGGTACCTAAAAGGAGAAGCGCTCACACGTGATGGGGAAAGCGGCTGGACGCTGGTTACTGTAGATGGATACTCCATCGGTTGGGGCAAGCAATCAGAGGGGCAACTCAAAAATCATTATCCAAAAGGTCTACGCTGGTTATAAGATTACATCAAAAATAAAAAAGCTCACAAAGCTACACGAAATGCATTCGTGACTGCTTGTGGGCTTTTCTCTTTTTTCTCATGATCGCCCTCTGCGGGGCGGACTGTCTACTACCGTCAACGAGCCATTTCTTATATAACGCAATATTTTTGAAACAGATATCCCTGTTGCATTGGCAATTTGCATCGCATTCGAATTCGGATAAGTTCTCACGTAATTGCGAATCATCTGGTAGTCTTGTATTTCGTTTTCTCCGCAAACCTGGCAACTGTACTCTCCCCGGCCCATCGGACTGCCGCATTTCAAGCACGTATCCGTCGTCATCACTGGTTCTCCTCACACCCTGTACTATGGTACTTTCACAAGAAAGGGTTCTATCTTCCTATCTATTACCCAATTCACATGGGAGGAAAACACTATTTTCTCTCACAATTCCTGTATCCTATTAAAATTCGATGCAGTCATTCCGAACTCCTTTAAAAAGGCCAGTATCGCGGCAGCAAACAGCTTTTTGCGTAAAGGGCAATCGCAAACCCAATTAGAAAGACACCACTAAGCCCATGAAAAACGTTGAGCCAACCCGGGCGAAAAAAACGAGCCAAATACGCGGCCAACAAAGCTACCAACCCCAGGAACAATAAAGTCGATAACAGACAGCCCGTAGCAAACAAGAACAACTCCGTTGGATGAACAAAAGTGCCAGATGCCAATAGCGAACCAAATACTCCCGCCCAAAACAGAACGGTCAGAGGATTTGCGAGCGTCAGAAGCACGCCGTGCCAAAAGCTGCTTCGATCCGACCGAGGATGCTGGACTGGTATTTGTTCATGCTCTCCTCTTCCTTTTATGGCACGCAAGGTTTGAATCCCAAACCAAGTCAAAATCAGGGCTCCCATAATTAAGACCATCTGTTTGACCCATTGGATTTGTAACAGCAGCGACAGTCCCCCAATTGCCCCTACCATATACACCGTATCCACGAGTGCCACACCCAGTACCATCATAAGTGACTCCCGCAATCGCCGAGTCATTGAGCGATGCAACACCGCCAGACAAACCGGACCAGCGGATAGCTGGAGCATCATCCCGAATAATAGACCGTTCCAGATCGCCATCAGATTCATATCTCCTCTTTCATGGAAGACAGGACGATCATCGTATTCGTCTTGCTTACCCCTTCTACTTGCTTTAATGTTTCAGAGATGAATCGTTCCAGATCAGCCGTCCCTTTTACGGCGACCTTCAATACATAGTCGTAAGCTCCCGCAATATGATGGCATTCAAGGACACAGTCTGCCTGCATGACCGTTTCACGGAAGCCAGCGATATGCTCCGTTTTCTCGATTTGTACCATCACAAACGCAATCAGGTGAAGCCCTAGCTGCTCCCGATCCAGCTTCACCGTGAATTGCTTGATGAGTCCTGTATCCTCCAGCTTACGTATTCGCTCGGAGACCGCAGGCACGGACAAATGAACCTGCTTGCTGATGTCGGAGCTGGTGATTCGGGCATTTTCCCGCAATAAGCGGAGGATTTGTTCATCGATCCGGTCCATAGTGGTACCCCTCCTTTTTATCAAGATTATACCAATTTCTTTAGAATAAAAAGGAGTTCGGCACTATTACCGTGTTTTTTAAAGAATTGTCGCACTATCTCTTTCGTTTTTTCTGTAGCACAAATAATCTTGGGGCGTTTTCCTAAAATCATGCTGTCGAGAGAGACGAAAAGGCATCTTACGCTATCTTCTACGCTGATAATTGCTCTTTCTCTTTCTTTAACGAAAACAAACGGATCGCGAGCAACAGTGACAGCAACGCAATAACAAATCCCGACCAGCCTAGATGCTCCACAGAGGCGTTGCTGATCACCAGTCCCCCAACCCATGATCCCAAAGCGAAGCCAAATTGAATAAAGGATGTATTAATGCCAAGAGCGATATCCGGCGAACGGGGCACCTGAGTAACCAGATATAGCTGTTGGGCCGGAGACGTTGCCCATGTGGCGAGCATCCACAGCATGATGATCACGATATGGACAGTTATCACTCCATCCATGACCGAAAGCAAAAGCAGCATGCTTGCCTGAAGGGAGAGTCCAAAATAAATCGAAAATTTCGGTCCCTTGCGATCTGCGATAACCCCTCCAATTTTTGACCCCATAAAACTGCAAATGCCTGCTAAAAACAGAATCGCGGAAATCTCGGATGCCGAAAGCTCTGCCCGGGTTAGCAGGAAAGGCGCAATATAAGTAAATACTGTTGAATAAGCGCCGATGTACAACAACGTGATAACAACCGCGGCCAGAATTTTTTTATTTTTTATAACAGCCAACTGTACCCGCGGTGTTACAGTCTCCTGCGCTTTTATAGGCGGGACTTTTTTATAAATGACAAGCAGCGGAATTAAGCCCAGCAGTCCAATGAAAATGAACAGCAGTCTCCAGCCAATCGCTTCACTTAAATAAGTGCCAACCGGGAGGCCAAGTACAAGCGAGCTGCTCAATCCCATCAAAATGATACCGATTGCTCGCCCACGATTGCCCTCTTCAACTAGCTGTGTAGATACCGCCATCGCAACAACAGTAGCAACTCCTCCACTGAGTCCTTGGATCATACGTGTAACCAGCATCATCTCAAAGGAAGGACTCACATAGACCAGCCAGTTGCTCAACATAAAAATGCCAAGCATCGTGAGTAATAATTTTTTTCGGTCAAGATGGATTGTAGCAGCGATGATTATGGGAGCCCCTATTGCCGCTGAGAGGGCAAAAGCAGTGACAAGCAATCCGGCAGACGATGTCGTGACACCCAGGTCAACTGCCACGATTTGAATAATGCCGCTGATCAAATACTCCACTGTCCCAATCAGGAAAACGGCCAAAGCAAGAGTAATGACGACCCATTTATTTCCCATGCTCAATTAGCCCCCTTGCTTCAATTGGAATCTGGATTTCTATGAGCTCAACTCCAGGTTCTTCTGATAAGGGAACATAGATTTCTCTGCCGGGCTGTTCGCTTCGAATACAGTAGCCATGCTGTTCAATCCACGTAGCCAGATCCAGGCAAGCTGATTCCTTAAAGGTCGAATCCGAACGAAATAGCAGCGAAGCCATTGTCTCGGCAGGCAAGAAGCTTCGTTCCATTTGCTCGGGCAGTGTGACAGAATCTGTTTTAATGGCGTAGCCCACCCCAAATTCGAAAAGCTGATCCTTTGTTCCGCTTTCCTTCCATAGCACTGTTTTGGGACCAGTCAAGGATGATTTCAGGCTGGCATCAAGCAAACTGTCGAACATTTGAAACAGCCAAGGAATATCTTCAGCAGCACCTCGTGCTGAATAGGAAATCAAGTGCATACTATCTACCTGCTTCAGAACAACCTCTTGCTCCTTCTCGATCCTTCCCTCCCGTTCAACAAGCTGCACCCGTTCTTTAATACGGGCAAGCTTTGACATCTCCATCTCCAGCAGGGATTGGATTTCATTTTCTTTGAGCCTCAGCATGCCCCGAATTTGTTCGGCTGGTATATTCTCATGAAGCAACTGCGCAATCTGCTGCAACGAGAACCCCAATTCTTTGAAGATGACAATTCGATTGATCTGCAGAAGCTGTTCGGCACAGTAATAACGGTACCCGGTCGTATCATCGATTTTTGCTGGTTTTAGAATCCCAATCTGATCATAATAGCGCAACGTTTGTAACGGAATTCGACTCAGTCGGGAAAACTCGCTGATTTTGAACAATTCCACACCTTCTCTCCCATTATTTCGATCCGAGTATAAACCTTCTAGTCGAGTATAAAGTCAAGAACTTCCTTTCATACGCCAAAGGCGTTTCTACAAAAAAACCGCCCAGATCCTTTTCGAATCTGGGCAGCCTCTTCATTTCTTATCTTCCTCTTGATTTCCCGGCAGATTGACTAAACGGTCTTCCACCCTTGGCAGAGCGAGCCGCTCCACCTTTCCCTGCTTTTTTGGCATCGGCAGGCTTAGCAGATTTACCCGCTTTGCGTGCTGCAATTGCTTCTGCCTTCTTGCGATTTTTCTCATACTGGGTCTGCATTTCACCCAGTTCACGCGCCATCTTCTTTTTGTAGCCTGGTTTTACCTTCGTCTTTTTCTTCAAGGCTTCACGTACAGGAGAGAACTCTTTGTCTTTTTCCTTCTGTTGCTCTTTCGCCTGTTGCGCCCGCAGCTCAATGAAATGAGCTTCCCGTTCTTCCGCACGTTCACGGCGACCCGCATCCAGATGGCGACCTACCTGCAAAATTCTTTCCTCGATCGATGCCTTCGTGGCTTTGGCAAAACGCCCCATCAAATTCTTCTGACGAGGAGAGATGAGGGAGATGGCTTTTCCTTTTTGTCCCGCACGACCAGTACGCCCAACGCGGTGAATGTAACTGTCCACGTCATTCGGCAAATCGTAGTTGATGACATGTGTTACGCCTTCTACGTCGAGTCCACGAGCTGCGATATCTGTCGCGATCAAGTATTGGAAACGAATCTCACGGAATTGCTTCATCAGTTGTTCCCGCTTGTTTTGAGACAAATCACCGTACAGTGCTTTCGCAGCGAGGCCATTTTCCTGCAATCGGGCTGTAAGCTGCTGCACACGAACTTGCGTATTGGCAAACACGATAGTCAAGAACGGCTGCTCCTGCTCCAGCACATCGACAAGAGCGTCCGTCTTATCGCTTTGGTTCACCACATAGTAAAATTGTTCAATGCGCTCCACAGTCTTCTGCTTGCCCTCGATCTTGATATGCGGTGGCTGCTTCATGAAGCGGTGCGCCAGTCTTTTCACCAAATCGGGCATCGTAGCAGAGAACAACAGCACCTGACGCTGGGAAGGCGTGTGGACGATCACTTGCTCCACATCTTCCAAGAAGCCCATTTCCATCATTTTATCTGCTTCATCCAGCACTAGTGTAGAGATGCGTCCGAAATGGAGCGATCCACGCTTCATATGATCCAGCACGCGCCCTGGTGTTCCGACTACAACATGAACCGTTTCTTTCAGTTTACTCAGTTGCTTGTCAATATCCGTTCCACCGTGCAGAGACAGCACGTTTACATTCAGGTGCTTACCCAGCTTTTCTACTTCTTTTGCAATCTGAATGGAAAGCTCACGTGTCGGGGTGAGGATGAGCGCTTGAATGTCGCGTTTTCCCTCTTCCAATGCGTTGAGGATCGGCAGCATGAATGCAGCTGTTTTTCCCGTACCTGTCTGAGCTTGTCCGATCAGATCTTTGCCTTCCATAATGAGAGGAATGGCTTCCTCTTGAATGTGTGTCGGTTCTTTATAATACAGGTCTTGAATCCCTTGCATCAGCTCCGGACGAAAACCAAAAGACGCAAACGATTTTGCCATAACTTCCACTTCCTTTCACAAGCGATCCGATTCGTACACCATAACTGCATGGACAGTGAATGCGATAAAATCGGCTCTCATCAATCAAAATTCATCCTAGGCAGGTTGTTGCCCTTGCGAAATCCTATCCTACCTATACTAAAGGAGTCCTTTCGAAAAAACAACTAAACCGTTCAACTCCCGGGTATTTTTCTTCAAGTCTCGCGACGATGAAGCAAGCCTAGCCGAAATTTTTGCTTACATAATGTGACCATGTATCGATTTCGCTGATCTAATTACTGTCAATGTGAAAAACCAACACAGAAAGGAGTGAAAAAGGTGAATCTAAGAGAACAGGTTCTCCTGGCAAAGCAAGGAGATCGCGAAGCTTTTATCGCTGTTGTCAAACAAGTGGAGAGCTCCTTGTACCATACGGCTAAATCCATCCTGAAAAAAGAGGAAGATATTGCGGATGCTCTCCAGGAAACCATTTTAAAAGCATATAAATCGCTGCATTCACTTCGTGAGCCCCAATTTTTCAAGACATGGATGTTCCGAATTTTGATCAATGAATGCAACAAGATAGTAGCAAATCGCTCCCGTAACGTTCTCGTGGATGAATTCCCTACCCAATTGTCACTCTCACCGAAAGACGAACATATTGATCTGCGGGACGCCGTTGAGAGGTTGGATGAACAGCAGCGCCTTGTTATTGTGCTTCACTATTTTGAAGACATGCCTTTAAGACAAGTAGCAGAGGTACTGGAAATTTCGGAGAGTGCCGCGAAAATGCGACTCAGTCGGGCACGGAACAACTTGATGGAGAAATTAACTACATTTCGGGAAGGGAAGATACATTATGGATCAATCTAAATTCGATTTCGAACTAAAAGAGTACAAACGTTCAAAGGAAACGATGATGTCACCATTGGTACGAGCACGACTGGATGAAACATACGCTGCACTCCCAGAAATGTCTCGCGATCGAAAAGTCCAACGATCACGCAAGGCACCTTATGTTGCGGCCGCCGCAGTCATTCTGGGTGCAACTGTATTCACCTCCGGTTTTATCTCGCCGGTCATGGCGCAATCGATTAAACAGATCCCAGTGGTGGGGAGTCTCTTTAGCTTAATCGAGGCGGACCTCGGCTTACGAGCTGCAGGCGAACAAGGTCTTTCTTCCAAGGTGAACAAGAGTATTTCTCATCAGGACATGAAGCTCGAGGTAACGGAGACCGTCTTCGACGGAACACGCGCTGTCTACCTACTCAGTGTAACGGCTCCAAACCTGAAGGACGGCATGTTTGATACGGGAAAAGAGGTTGTCAAACTCAGTGACGCTATCGAGAATGTCACTTTTAGTATCGATGGAAAAGGTCAAGATGCCCCAGATAGTTTGGTATCTGGCGGTGGTTTTTTCTCCTCTGCTGGCGAATCGCACCCAAACATGCTTGTCTTCGAAGAAATTTTGAAGACACCTGACCACAATTCAACAGGCAAGATTCCAGACTCTTTCCAAGCGGAAGTGGTTGTTAAGCTTGCTGGAATTGATCAAACCTTCAAGCTGGACATTCCGTTCCAAAAAGCGACAAGCAACACCATCCAGCTAAAACCGAATGCTGTTCAATCAAACGATGGGATTTCTTTCGAAGTATCCGAGGTCAATGTGACGCCAGTGACGACGCGCTTGTTGTATTCGGTCAAACTGGATGGCGAGACATCAGATAAGTCCATCAGAGCTGCCCTGTTTGACGACCAAGGTCGTCAACTGACATCCCTCCACGGAGAAGGGGAACAACGCAAGGATAGCACTCTCACATTTGACGCCCGCTATGCTTCTGAACAAGGACAGCCGAAGTATTTCATAATCAAGCCTTTTGTCGTAAAAGATCATTTCGCTGAAACAGTCACAGACGATCAGTTTATTAAGGGTCTGGAAATAAAGGTAGACCTCCCCGAGCAGAACAAGTAACCAAACGAAACCCTCCCCAATGCATTCACACCTTGAATGGGGAGGGTTTTGCTTTCCTTACCTTATCTGTCTATCAATTGTTGTACTGTTTCCTTATCGAGCTTCTTGATAACAGCTGTCAGCAGCTGGGCAGCCTGCTCGAAATCGCTTTTGGACATAATCGCATTATGGCTGTGAATATACCGTGTCGCAAAACCGACGACAATCGACGGGCAGCCAATGCCGCTTGTATGGAATTTTGCGGCGTCTGTCCCGCCTCCAGCGAGTGCATCCACCTGGATATTGATGCCGAGCTCCTCTGCTGTGTCGAATACGAGATCGCGCAATCCGGTATGCGGAATCATCGTAGCATCAAATAACATGACGAGCGGACCGTCCCCCACATTGCAGGTCATCGGATACGATTCATTCCCAGGAGTGTCATATGCGAGTCCAACATCAACAGCAAAAGCAATATCCGGTTCAACCAGCCTCGCTACTGTGCCAGCACCGCGAGTTCCGACTTCCTCCTGCACAGTTGCACCGGCGTATACCACATTCGGATGCTCTTCCTTCTGTAAACGTTTCAGTACTTCGATTGCCAGCGCACACCCCGCACGATTATCGAGTGCCTTTGCTACCCACAGCTCACCGTCGCGCATGGTCGTAAAATCACTGTCAGGAACAATCCAATCACCTGGGCGAACACCCATTTCCTTCGCATCTGCTTCATCTTTTGCCCCGATATCAATGTACAGCTCCTTGAGCTTCATGACCTTTTCCCGTTCTTCTTTTTCCAGCGCGTGTGGTGCCTTAGAACCAATGAGTCCCAGATACTCACCTTTGCGTGTCTTGACCTTCACACGATGTGAGAGCATATTGTGCGTCCACCATCCGCCAAGCTGGATGAAACGCAAGTACCCTTTTGGCGTGATATGCGTCACCATGAACCCTACTTCATCCAAATGTCCCGCGAGCAAAATTTTCGGGCCGTTTTCTGCACCCGTCTTCTTTCCGAGTACCCCACCCAGCCGATCCTTTACCAACTCGTCGCTGAGAGGCTGCAAGTACTCCTCCATCTTCACCCTGACTTCGCGCTCGTGCCCAGGTACTCCGTCCGTTTCCGTCAAATCCTTGATCAATTTCGTAAGATCGTCCATCATTTATCTCCTTTTCGATACTGACATATTCCCATATGAGTTCGAGAAACCGCCTACAGAATCCTTTCATTTCCAAATTGCCTACACCCTACTTATGATTGTTCCCCCAACCCCTGTCCCGAATGCGCCCGAGTACTTCTTATGCTGTCACATTTGAGTGGGTTGCCTTCGCAGCATTTCCCAAAGTCTTTTGTCTCGCCTGATTCAGCAAAAATAAAAAAACGGCTGGCGCTTTGTACCAGCCGTTTGCTATTTCTACTTCGCTAATTCATAGATCGCTTGCGCGTAAATCGCGGTCGCTTTGATCAGGTCATCCACGAAAATATATTCATCTCGCTGGTGTGCACTGTCAGGACGCCCTGGGAAAAGCGGTCCGAATGCTACCCCAACATCCAATGAACGGCCGTAGGTAGCGCCGCCAATGGCAATGATGCCAGCTTCCTCGCCTGTTTGTTCTGTATACACGCGTTGCAGTGTCGTCACCAAAGGGTGATTTGGATCGACGCGGTGCGGTGTCAGGTGCTCAGCCACTTCGAGCGAAAATGCCCCTTCGCTGAATCGTTCAGCCAGAACAGCCGACCATTTTTCGAAGGAAACAGAATGTGGGTAACGGATATTCAGACGGAAAAGCGCATCCTGCTTTTCATCATACTCGATCACACCTGTGTTCAGTGTGAGCGCACCCATTTCTTCATCATCATGCGCGATGCCAAGCTCTTCCCCGTAGTGTTGCTTGTGCAAATAACGATCAGCCAAGCTTACAAATGCAGCTCCGCGTTCATCCAGGGACAAGGTGCACAAAAAGTGAATGAGCTCGGTACCCGCGTTGACGCCTTTGCTCGGATCCATTCCGTGAACCGAGACGCCCTCCATGTGCAGCACTACGAGACCGTCCTGCTCCTCCGCCTTGCCTTTCAAGCCAGTTGTATCCAAGTGCTGGCGATAACTTTGTGCAATCGCCTCACTATTCAAACCGATTGGCGCAAGTGTTGCTACAGCCTTGTCTGGAACCATGTTCATCCGCAAGCCAGCCTGTAAGGAAACGAGCTTTGCCTCCACGTTTTCCGCT
Organism: Brevibacillus sp. AF8; assembly: GCF_021270385.1. Taxonomy (NCBI): domain Bacteria; kingdom Bacillati; phylum Bacillota; class Bacilli; order Caryophanales; family Paenibacillaceae; genus Brevibacillus; species Brevibacillus sp. AF8. The sequence continues at coordinate 42,995 of NZ_JAGQDN010000023.1, forward strand.
ACAGGCATTCCGAGGCTTTGGAAGGAGTCAAGCGTCTGACGCAACGACAGATCAGTCAAGCCTTTTTCCGCATAGATCAGCGGGAAGTCTGCATCCGGCGTAAAGCCCATCGTCGGCATTTCTTCCGTTTCAAAATACGTGTTCACACATTGCCAGCTCGATTCTTCATCCGTACCGAAAATAAAGCGCACGCGCTTCGAGAGCGGCAATCCCAGCTCCATCACGATCTTCGCGGCGAAAATGGCAGCCATCGTCGGGCCCTTGTCATCAATCGCTCCACGAGCCACGATGCGTCCATCCACGATCTCGGCTGCATACGGTGGCGTACTCCAGCCATCGCCTTCCGGTACGACATCGACATGGCTCAGAATGCCGATCAATTCCTCGCCTTGCCCGAATTCAGCATGCCCTGCATAGCCGCGGACGTCTTTGGTTGTCATGCCTGCCTTTTCACACACGTCTAGCGCAAAGTCAAGCGCTTGCCGAATCCCTTCTCCAAAAGGGGCCCCTTCCCGTGCGGACTCAGGGTCCAATACGCTCTTTATTTGCAAAAATTGTTGCGTTGTCGCAATCAGTTCTTCCTTGCGTTTATTTGTTTCTTCCAGCCAATTAACGCTTGTCATCCTCTTCTACAGTCCCCTCACTTATACTTCCTTCGTCCATTGCCGCATCGACGTCGAGATCCAGCTCCACCAGCGATAACAATGACTCCATCGGCACTTCTTTTTTCGTAAACTCTGCTTGGGCGTCTTTAATTTCGTCCCGGATATTGTTCATTTCGCTATCCAGCTTGTAGGACGCCTTGGCAGCCTCAAACAATCTTTGCCGTATATCAGATGGGATAATTCCCTCGTATTTATAATTCAGCGAGTGCTCAATCGTCGCCCAAAAATTCATTCCCAACGTGCGAATCTGAATTTCTACCGGAATGGTCACTTGCCCACCCGCCATCATGATCGGATACTCCACAGCAAGGTGATAACCGCGGTATCCGCTTTCTTTTGGGGTAGAAACATAATCCTTCTCCAAATAGACACGCATGTCTCCGCGATTGCGGATCATCTCTACGACTGCCGGTATATCATCAATAAACTGGCAAATGACGCGGATGCCTGCGATATCGCGAATTTCCCAGCAGATATTCTCATCAATCGGAAACTGCAAGCGGTTTGCCTTGTTGTAAATACTCGGGATCGATTTGACCCTGCCTACCGCAAACTCAATCGGTGAATGCTCCTTGCGTTTGCGCAGCTCGTTACGGATATTTTTAATTTTGACTTTGATTTCTTCTACAGCTTGTTCGAACGGTAGCAGATATAGTTCCCAATCTAGTTTGTGCACGCTTACGTCCCTCCGGCTTGAAACTCTCCATCGTCCTTATCATTCAACATTTTGTGTGAGATATCCTTCCAAAATACAAAAAGAGACGGGAGAAAAGGCAGTTGTCACCGGCTTTTGCTCCGTCCCTCTTTTCTTAATTTTCGCGCGAAACAAAGCTTGCAAGGGAGCTTCTCAGCTCTTCTGCCAGAATAGCCAGCTGATTCGCAGCATCTGCGATAAGCTCCATCGCTGCACTCTGCTCCTCGACCGCAGCCGAGATGCTTTGGACACCTGCAGCCGCTTGCATCGAAGCAGACGATACTTCCCCAGCGACTACAGCTACCTGTTGGGTATCTGGCGCCATACGCTTGAAGGCTTCGCTGACGCTGTTAATTTCTTGCGACACCCCGAGGATGTTTTCCTCGATGTGCTGGAACATCTCTTGCGATTGGTGTGCTGTCTTCATGCCACGGGCGGTCGTTTGGGCACCCTCTACCATTCTGGATACTGCTTCTCTCGTATCCTTTTGTACGTCTCCAATCATGCCTACGATCTGCTGGGCAGCACTGTTGGTATCTTCCGCGAGCTTGCGCACTTCCCCTGCAACGACGGCAAATCCCTTGCCATGCTCTCCTGCTCTGGCCGCTTCGATTGCAGCATTCAAGGCTAGCAGATTGGTCTGGCGGGCAATTTCTGTAATGACAGAGATAATTCTCGAAATGTCCTTCGAGCGACCTTCCAATACATGAATGACATCCGTTGCAGCTTCTACCGAACGATTGATTTCGTCCATGCTTTCCATCACATCTGCGATCGCGCGTCTGCCTGCGTGTGCATGCTGCTTCATTTCTTCCGCAGATAAGGTCACTCGTTCTACATTTTCCGTTACCACCGCCACATCCTTCGTCAAATCCACAGCAAGATTCAAGGTTTGTCCCATTTTCTCTACCTGACTCTCAGCTGCTGCAGCCACTTGATCGACGACGAGGACAATTTGCTGGCTGGAAGCGGCAATCTCACTGGTGTTTCCCTGAATATTTCGCACGGCACCGGAAACGGAAGCAGCTGCCTGCTGAATTTGAAACAAGATTTTGCGCAGTTGCTTTTGCATCGTAACGAGAGACCCTGCCAGCTCCCCTAATTCATCTTTTCGTTTTAATAGCTTGTCAGGAATCTCACGCGAAAAATCACCATGCCCAATCCGCTCTGCGACAGCAAGCATGCCGCGAAACGAGCGGCGAAGCCAGTTTGCTGTAAGTAATGAGATGATGACAATGAGCACGAGTACGGCACCATTAAAGGCAATCATGGCATCCCGAATGCGGGTTGGGCCTTCCAGTATTTCGGTCATATTTCTCTCTGCCAAAATCGCCCACGTCTTCTTCCCCACTTTAACCTGATCGTAGGATACGAGCACTTGCTGCCCTAAGTAATCCACGCTTTCGGCCGTTCCTTCGGATTGTTGGGTGAGCAAGACTTGATCGACAATGGGCGTATCTACTTTTTGCTGTAACAACGTATTTGGTCCACTGCCCAGTTGCGAGCGCATGAGCTTGTCCGGGCCGCCAACCAAGTAAATCTTCCCGGTTTCCCCCAGACCTTCTCGTTGGTTGAATATTCTTGAAATATAATCCATGGAGACTTCGACTGCTATTTGCCCGATGATGTAGCCTCGTTCGTAGATCGGCGCTGCAATGTATACCCCTGGCGCCCCTCCAGATGGTTCGTAAATGCCTAGATCCGACATTTCTGCGCTTTGGGTTTTCTGGACTTGCTGCACAGTCTGGCCAAGTACAGAGTCAGCGTGTGGGCCCGTCAGGAGATTGGTACCAAAATCGGCCTGCGGCTTTGTCTCGTACACGATATCCCCTTGTGCATTCAACAGAAAAGCATTTACGAAGCCGTAGCGGGCAACCTCCATCTTCAATTCGTTCGTATATCGCGCTTGCACTTCTTCATAAGCAGGCGATTCCAGGCCTTGCCGCCACACGTCCTCAAACGAAGAAAGGGCGGACATTACTGTTCCCGATGCAGCCAACGTATCCACGTTCCTGGCTCGCTCGCGAAAGTAATTTTCCACCTGTTCCTTGTTGCTTTGACGTAGTGCTTCCAGTGTAGCGGCACTTCCATTCAACAATTCCTGCTTGGATTCCTGATAAGCAAACACTCCCGCTGCCGTCAGCGGTACACTTCCTGCCAATAGTAGTACGAGCAGTATACGAGCGCCCAACTTCATGGAAAAGACCCCCATTTTTTCCAATCTATTTTTCTGGTATACTAATAGAATATTGTTTATATTTCTACTATTCATATGAATATAGTACCAGAAAAGGAAAAAGGAAGGCTAGACCAAATGTATCAGGACGTTTCGAAAATCATAGCAATTTCGTCGCACATCGGCAGCTTGGAGCAGTTAATACAATCCTTCCAGGCTTTTTGCGGCAGTGTTTCCTTGGCGACCACCCAAAATCCGCACTTTTCAAAAAACACTTGTTGATAGGTCAGCGCCAGTACACGCTTAATTCCCAAAAGGCGGCATTGCTCAACCAAATGAAGAACCAGATGCTTCCCAACGCCCATCCCCTTTGCTTTTTCCGAGATAGCCAAGGAGCGGATCTCCGCCAGGTCCTCCCACAAAATATGCAAGCCTGCGACACCTACAACCGAATCTCCATCATGAGCGACAATAAAGGATTGCAAGTTTTCCAAGAAAGACAGCTTCGTACGTGGCAGCATCAAGCCCTGCTGTGCATATTCATTAACAATCTCCAACATGGCATCCACGTCTTTCATCGTAGCCTGACGTACTGCCAGCGCCTTTGCAACACCCATTTTACTCTCCTCCACCCCATGCATAACGAGCCTGGTATGATTTAATATTTATTCATTATATTATATAAATATACATTCGCACTGCGCAGAAGTCTATCCTTTTTTCACCTAAATTATGCTCAATTGCATGAACTATTCTTTTGTTAGGTAACGGTTGTGTTATAATCAAGCGTACGAGTTCTTAAGGAGGTGCTACATAACTTGACGACGAGACGGGAACGGAAAAAGCGCGAAACACGCGAAAAAATCTTCAATGCTGCCATCAAGCTTTTCAAAACGCACGGCTTTGAAGCAACCACCATCGACATGATTTCCGAAGAAGCCGATGTTGCTCGCGGTACGATCTTTTTGCATTTCACTTCAAAGGAAGCCATTCTCGCTAACTGGGGATATGAACGTCTGCATGAAATCGAGGAGCGTCGGGAAGAGTGGGACTATGGTAACGACTGCAAATCGAAGGTACTGCGGATCTACAAGATCATGAATGAAGTCACCATTACCAATTTCGATTTCATCAAAGTCGTCGTAGAATCCTCGATGAAACATCGAAAAGTGCTTGAGAATGAAAAGAACATGTACTTTGAATTGCGCCAACTATTCGCTGACCTGATTGAAGAAGCGCAAGAAAAGAATCAATTGAAAAGCAAATTCAACCCTCTTGTCGCTGCAAATATGTTGGAAAATATTTACTATAACGCTCTTTATGATTGGGTACGCAGCGAAGGCGCCTGGGCACTCGAAGAAATCATGGAAGAGAAGGTCTCTATCGTATTCGAAGGGCTGGTCGTGGAATAATCCGACTGACCAGCCCTTCGAATGTGACTACATATGATTTATTCGAAATAGGCCCATTTGTACTGCGCGTATCCCAGACCAGAAATGACTACGCCTTTCAACTTGGGGTTTTGCGCATACACCGTAGACTTAAAGTAAAACGGAATAACTGGCATTTCGTCTACCAAGATTTTCTCAGCCTCTTGCAAGATCGCTTTTCGTTTGGCAGCATCCTTCTCCTTGGCAGAAGCCGCCAATAGATCGGCAAATTGACGATTCTCCCAACGAGTATGGTTGTTGCCTTCCTTCGTCCGGAATATTTCCAGGAAGTTGATCGGATCGTTGAAATCCCCCGTCCACCCCATCCGCGCTACTTGATACTTCCCGTTTTTCACGTTTTCATAATAGACATTCCATTCCTGATTCTCCAGCTTGACGTGCACACCCAAGTTTTTTTGCCACATGTCCTGTACGGCTTGGGCGATTTTCGTCTGTGCTTCCTCCGTATTATAGGACAGTGTAATCGGCGGGAGCTGGTCGATGCTGGCATACCCTTCTTCCTTCATGCCTTCCGCCAACAGTTGCTTGGCTTTTTCCATGTCGTTGTCTATAAACAAGCCTTGCTCGTTCTCAGCAAACATCGTAGGCGGCACTACGGCTGTCGCAACCAATTCCCCTCCCTGGGTGATATTCTCCACAATGTCTTTCCGGCTGATCGCGTATGAAAAGGCTTGGCGAATTTTTTTGTTGTGGAAAGGCTTTTGCTCTGTGTTGAATTCATACCAATACGTCCCTGCTTTTGGCGTGATCACCAGCAAACCTTTTTCCTTCAAGGTCGGCATCGCGTCGAGCGGAAGATTGCCAGTCGGGGCGCCTGCCCAATCGAGATCGCCGCCCTCCAGCATGGACAGCTCTGTATTCGCGTCATTGATCATACTCATTTCGATTTTGGTCAGCTTGACAGCGTCTGCGTCCCAATAATGCTCATTTTTCGTAAGCGTCAGCTTGTTTTTATGCTCCCACGCAGTGAGTTTGAACGGTCCATTCGAGGTGTAGGTTGGTCCTGCTTCCTTCGCCCAGTCCGGATGTTCTTTCACCACTTTGGTATTTAGCGGAAAGTAGCTGTAAAAAGCCGTCAGCTCCAGGAAAAACGGCGTCGGGTTTTCCAGTTGAACAACCAGTGTCTTGTCGTCTGTTGCCTTGACCCCGATCTCTTCGGGCTTCGCTTTGCCAGCAAAGGCCGCCTCCGCATTTTTTACATAAAACAGCTGGTAGGCATACTGGGAACCGTTTTTGGAATCGAGTGCCCATTTCCAGGCATTTTCAAAATCGTGCGCGGTTACGGGATCGCCGTTCGACCACTTCGCATTGTCGCGAATCGTGAAGGTGTACGTCAACAAATCATCTGATGCCTTGATTTCCTGGGCCATCGCGGGCTGTGGAACGCCCTTGTCGTCAATTCGCGTCAGCCCTTCAAACGTCTGAAAAATAACATTGGATGACCAAACATCCGAAATGAGTCCGGGATGAAGAGAAAGCGGTTCTGTAAAGTTATTCAGCCTGAGTATCTGTTCAGGTTGCGCAGATGCACTAGCTGGTGTAGCTTCTGTCGTTGGTTGTGTGGCAGGCTTTGCTGCTTCCTGAGGTTGTCCGCATGCAGCAAGCGCGAAAGCCAAACCTGCTGCGAAAACAACTTTTCCTGTCTTTTGCCACCATCGTTTTGCGGAACTTCTCATGGTCTATTCTCCTTCGTTTGAGAGCCTTCGCTGTTCTTCACGCTGCTGCCATTCTTTCAGCTCGTTTTTGATTTGATAGAGTTCTGCACGTGTTTCGAGCTTGAACGCTTTTAATTCACTTCTGATGACAGCCAACTCATGAAAGAGTCGCTCCCACACCTCTTGATCTTTGTCCATGTTCGCCTCCTTTTTCGGTCGTATACACTGCAGGCAGTTGAATCGTCACCTGCGTTCCGTGCCCGCGTTCACTCTGAAAGTGGATCGTCCCCCGCATCGCCTCGATAATCCGGCAGGTTACCATCAAACCGAGACCTGTCCCTTTTTCCTTCGTAGAATAAAAAGGTAGCCCAATCTGTTCAATCTGCTCCGGCGTCATCCCCTCTCCCTCATCCTTGATGGAAATCACATGATAGTTCCCGGCTGCTCGTACGGTGACATGGAGTATGCCACCTTGTCCCATCGATTCGATACCGTTTTTCATTAGATTCATCAATGCTTGCTTGAGCTTAACGGCGTTGCTCTCAACGAATAGGCCCGGCTCGGTCTCACAGGCGATTTCCACTCGATTCATGACGCTGTACGAGGACATAATGGCGCTCACTTCTTTTACGGTATGCGCAATCTCCAGTCGCTCCAGCGTCTCAGAATGAGGCTTGGCCAGATTTAAATAGTCGGAAATGATAAATTCAGCCCGGTCGAGTTCATTTAAGACCAATCGGATGTATTCAACGTTTTTCGGATTCGTCTCCTCACGCAACAATTGGACAAAACCTCGTACCACCGTGAGTGGATTGCGCACTTCGTGGGCGACACTGGCTGCCAGCTCGCTGATCAGATTCAGCTTTTCCGAGCGTTCGACCTGCTTGCGGATAATATGAGATTCTCGAATAAACTCGATGAAATAAACGGCTCCACCTTGAACGATCAAAGCGAGGTAGCCAATCTCCACTAACGGCTCCAGATGATCGCTAATGATGGACAACGGGAACCCTCTCCAGATCAAAACAACCATCCCTCCACCGATGATGGATAGCTGCTTTAAGCATCCGATCAAGAGAACGGTCGCTAGTTTTTTTCGTAAAGAGTAGCCATACCAACGATTGACCAACAAAAACGGGATGATCGCGTAGACCATCGTTCCAAGAATCGTTATAAGAACGCCATCGCCTCCCAGAACAATCTTTACAACAAACATCATCAAAATCGTTAAAATGCCCGGGATATACCCGGCGTATAAAATGGTAATAATGATCGGTATCGAGCGTAAATCGTACTCCATACCATTACTGAGTTGTACTGGAAAGCTCATGGCAAAAATGACACTGATCGAGCTACAAACGATAACCATGGATGATTTGACGCTCATCTTGTTCGAGGTTGATCGCCCCAGCCAAACGTTTCTATACAGCAAAACAGGGACGATAACGAACAGCAACTGCAGCAAAATGTCTTTGATGATTAACATATATCGGTTCCCCTGGTTCGTAGAATATTTCGATTTTTCTTACAGAATACCATTACTAGGTATCTTTCTGGAAGGCACATTTTCAACATCTGGCAGAAAGGATGTTTTTGTTGCGGTGACCAGCACATTTCCCTATGATGAAGAAGAGCTTGTTTGAAGACCTTGGAGGTAAGACATACACATGCGAAATGGTATAAAGCGTGAAGATATTGAGCTGTTGGCACCTGCTGGTAACTGGGACTGTTTGAAGGCAGCCGTGGCCAACGGTGCCAATGCCATCTTTTTTGGGGTAGAAAAGTTCAACGCGCGTGCTCGTGCTGAGAACTTCCAAATGGCGGAACTGCCTGAGATTATGGCTTATTTGCACATGTACGGGGTAAAGGGCTTCCTTACCTTTAATATTCTCGTATTTGAAAATGAACTGGAGGATGCACGCGAGCTGATTGACGCCTGTATTCACGCTGGAGTAGACGCGGTGATCGTACAAGACCTCGGTCTTGTAAAGATGATCCGCGAGATTTCTCCAGACTTCCCGATTCATGGCTCTACACAAATGACGATTACTTCGCCGGAAGCGGTGGAGTTCACGAAGCCGTTTGATATGGAACGCGTCGTGCTCGGTCGTGAAAATTCATTAAAAGAGATCAAAAAAATCGGAGAAAAAGCGAAGCTGCCGATGGAAGTATTCGTCCACGGTGCCTTGTGTGTTTCTTATTCCGGTCAATGTCTGACCTCGGAAATGTGGGGGGGACGCTCGGCAAACCGCGGGGAGTGTGCCCAGGCCTGTCGCTTGCCGTATGACCTGATGGTAGACGGTGTGCAAAAGGACATGGGAAACATCGCTTACGTGCTGTCCCCGAAGGACTTGGCTGCTATCGATTTGGTTCCTGAGTTGATCGAGGCTGGCGTGACTTCCTTTAAAATTGAAGGCCGCCTGAAAACACCTGAATACGTGGCAAACGTCGTGAGCAAGTACAATGCCGCCATCGAGCGTTATTTTGCCGGACAAGATACGGGACCAACCGAGGTAGAAGTACGTGAGCTGCAACAAAGCTTCTCTCGCGGGTTTACGCACGGATTTTTGACCGGGACAAACAACAAGCAGCTCGTAGATGGTTCGTTCCCGAAAAGCCGCGGTGTGTTTTTGGGAACCGTGAAAAAACTGCTGCCTACAGGCGTTTTGGTGGACATCACTGCTCCTGTCAAACGCGGAGACGGTATCGTGTTCGACGCGGGTGACCCTACGCAAAAAGAAGAAGGCGGTCGCATCTACGATATTTTGAGCCGCAGTAAAAAGGTAGAAGGTGAAGTTTCCAAAGGCTTGTACGAAATCGTCATGGGACGCAATGACGTGAATCTGAAGCGTCTTCACGTCGGTGACCGCGTATGGAAGACGAGCGACCCTGAGCTGGATCGTCGCCTGCGCAAAACGTTCGAGACCGAAAAGCCTTATCGCACCTTCCCGCTTTCCGTTCACGTGAGCGGAAAGCTGGGTGAAAAACTCAGTGTCACTTGGGTGGATAAACAAGCGAATCACGCTGTCAGTGTTCCTTCCGAGGTACTGCTGGAGACTGCTTTGAAGCGCCCTCTGTCGAAAGAGTTACTGCACGATCAATTAAGCCGTCTGGGCGGAACCATTTTCCACCTGGAAGCTCACGATCTGACTGTCGATCTCGAAGGGGATCTCATCGTACCTGTCAGTGAGTTGAACCGGATGCGCCGTGACGCAGTCGAACAGCTCGTGTTCCTGCGCTCCAAGCCGCCGATTTACCACCATCACGATATCAACGTATACGCGGATGTTCCGAAGAGCCAGCCAGTGGAAAAGCCGCTCCTGACAGCGCTGTGCCGTTCCCTTGAGCAATTGGAAGCAGCTGCGCAAACCGACGTGGACTTCCTCTACGCTGACTTTGAATTCGTCAAGCAGTATCCAGAGGGTGTCAAGCTGGCCCATAAGTACGGCAAAAAGATCGGGATTGCTACGATGCGCATTCATATGCCGGATGAAAACGGGGTCCTTGCCCTGATCGCGAAAAGCAAACCAGATGCTATTCTGGTCCGCAATACGGGAGCACTCTATTACTACTTGTCCCGTCGTGATGAAATCGACATTCCGCTGATTGGCGATTTCTCCCTGAATGTCGCGAACCACAAGGCAGTTGAGCTGTTCCTTGCAACAGGTCTTGAGCGCGTAACGCCATCGTACGATCTGAACATCCAACAAATGGTCGATCTGCTCAGCCGCTCAAACGCTGCGAACATGGAACTGGTTATCCACCAGCACATGCCGATGTTCCACACGGAGCACTGCGTATACTGCACATTCATGAGTGAAGGTACTGACCATACGAACTGCGGAACTCCATGTGAGACCTCCCGCATTTCTTTGAAAGACCGCGTCGGCTTCTCACACCCTGTACGTGTGGATACCGGTTGCCGCAATACCGTTTATAACGCGATTGACCAGTCTGGTGCTGAGTATTTGAGTGAGTTCCGCTCCCTGAATGTCGGTAGCTATCGCATCGAGTTTTTGGAAGAAGAGCCAGAGCGCGTGAAAGAGGTAATCAGTCTGTATCGCAAAGCATTGCGCGGAGAAGTTAGCGGTACACATGTATGGCGTACCCTGAAGGCAACCAACCAGTTGGGTGTCACACGTGGGCAACTGACGAAATAAAAACCAGCTTTGTAGAGAGGAGCGAGAAAGCATGGCTGACCTGAATCAACCGACTGTAGAAAACTTGGCCATTATCATTGAGGGCATCAAAGCAAAGCTGAACATGGCGAATACGGCGGTGATGCGCCCGGAGGATTTCGATCTCGTTCATTACGAGGATTTGCTGTACCTGTACAACATGGTGCAGAAAAAAGCAGCGTTTGGCATCAATGAAATGACTGCCATCGTTGAAGAGCTGGGTGCGATGAGAAAACAATCCTAGTTTTTGCCCTAACAAGAGAAAAAAGCGTCGCTCCTGTACATGGAGTGACGCTTTTTTGCGTGGACTTTATTTTTTCAACGTAACGGTAAACGTTTTGAACTCAATGTCTTTCCCTTGTTTCTTTATCATGTCGATGGTTGTTTGGATTATCGTTTCTTTTCCATTTCCATCTATCCCAACACCACCACCTTGAGATGGCAATGACAGATATGGAGTGATCCTTAATTCTTTTACATCTGCTGTCACCGGATCGAAACGACGGGTTCCTGCAAGGTATTCTTTACCATCAGATTTTTTACCTTGGCTACCGCCTGAGTAGGCTCCTAGCTCATTTCCTTTATCATCAACGACCTTGAATTCCAAATAGCTCGATAAATAGCCGATTTCCTCCGTTACCGCCTGGAAGCTGACCACCAGTCCTGCTGGACCCATTGTTATATCCGGAACAGTGAGGTCAATGCCTCCAGCTTTTTGCTGGTGATTGATCGCAATGCGCTTGGTTTCTGTACGGGAACTGATTGGCAAGGAGAAGTTCCACTGCTTGCCGTCCTCCCCATGAAAGCTCAATCCCAGCTTGAACTCCTCTGGCAAGCCATTGATCGCATCGATATCGACAATCCCGGTCGCTAGCGTCGGCGTGATCTGTGTATGTTTGCTGCTTCCTGCGTATCCAAATGCTTTCCCATTTACCGTCAGATCTGGGGAGGAGCCTAAATAATGCTCTCCGACTGCCTGCTTCGTTTCCAATGTATAACCAATCGTAAAACGCGTGCCGTCATAGTACACTTCATTGACAGTAATTGCATGACCATCCACGTCCTGCGACTCGCCAATGACAGTTGTTAAGCCTTTTTCACTCGCTAGCTTCAATCCGTTGTCTCCATATGCCGAGAAAATCGATCCAATCAAAGGCACCTTGGACACCAGATTGGCCATCGCCGGGGAAACTGCTGCTGAGCTAAACAAGACCCCTAAAGCTACGACCGCTGCCCCTGTACTGTACACCAGCTTTCGTTTGTTCAGGCGTTTTCTCTTCGGTACAGCCTGAACCGTTTGGGCGATAATAGCGTCCAGCTTCTCTGTGGGGACTGGAATGCGATCTACTTGCTCTTTATAGGCATGAATTTTTTCTCTCATCGAAATACTCCCCTTTTAGTTTCTTTTTTAATAGCGTCAATCCTCTGTGAATATTCGTTTTTACAGTGCCTTCCGGACAATCCAGCGTTTCGGCGATTTGTTTTACGGAGTAGTCCTTGTAAAACCTTAGCAGCAGTACCGTTACATACTTTTCTTCCATCTCTTCCATTGCTTCCAGCAGATCGATCCGTTCCTCGAGCCTTACGCTTCCTGAATCCCGCACATTTTCAATCATGTCTTTGCTAAGCGAAATTACCTTGCGTTTCCTAGCCAAATAGGCAAGCGCCGAGTTGATCAAAATGCGTGTCAACCATGTGGTAAAATACTGCTCTTCCTTTAAGGTTGAAATGGAGAGCAACGCCTTATAGACCGTTTCCTGAAAAATCTCAAGTGCATCCTCTTCGTTGCGCGTATACACGAAAGCCATCTTGTACAAATTGGTTTTTTCCTGATGAATCAGCATTTGGAACGCGTCAGCATCACCAGCCTTGGCACGAGCAACGAGACCAAGTTGTCTATTCAAACAGCTCCCCCCTCCTTTTCTCCCCTGTTAGAGAAATCAGGGCGACAAAACGTTTCATTTTTTTCTATCGAAATAAAAAAAGCCTGCTCTCACAGTCTACCTGAGACTACGAGAACAGGCTCTATCCATTACATTTTTTTCAGCACAATGACTGCGTTGTGACCGCCAAAGCCAAAGGAATTGGACATGCCGATGTCAAGCGTGGCTTTGCGCGCTGTATTTGGCACATAGTCCAGATCGCATTCAGGGTCACGCTCCACCTGATTGATCGTAGGGGGAATGATTCCTTCCTGCAAGCTCTTGATCAGAGCGACCGCCTCCGCCCCTCCTGCTGCACCAAACATATGACCCGTCATCGATTTGTTGGCGGTGATCGGTACACGGTACGCATGGTCACCAAACAGCTTTTTGATAGCCAATGTCTCGGAACGGTCTCCGATTTCTGTGCTGGTTGCGTGCGCGCTGATGACATCCACGTCTGTCGGTTGCACCCCTGCTTCCTGGAGGGCCCATTTCATCGCACGGTAGGGACCGATTCCTTCCGGATGTGTCGCCACCATGTGGTAGGCATCAGAGCTTGCCCCATAGCCAATCACTTCGGCATACATGCGTGCGTTTCTTTTCTTGGCGTGTGATTCCGATTCCAAAATCACAATTCCGGCACCTTCCGCCATGACAAACCCATCCCGCTTGGCATCAAATGGCCGACTCGCTGCTGGTGGATCATCATTTCTTGTGGACAATGCCGTCGCATTGCTAAAGCTGGCGAGAGATATGTCCGTCACTGCGGCCTCAGACCCTCCTGCGATGACGACATCCGCCCCGCCCGACCGAATGAGCCGGAAAGCCTCACCGATGGACGTATTCCCAATTGAGCACGCCGTAACAGGTGACATCGTCGGCCCGTACAGACCGTACTTGATGCTGATCATCGCTGCTGCCATGTTGGAGATGAGCATGGGAACCAGCGTCGGACTGACCCGCTCAGGGCCTCGTTCACGAAGAACGTCATGCTGCTCAAGGAGCGTCCCTACCCCACCGATGCCAGAGCCTACATATACCCCGATGCGCTCGCGGTCCAACTCGTCCAGCCGAAGCTCAGCATCCTCTAGCGCTTCTTCTGCAGCAGCAAGGGCAAACTGGCAAAAGCGGTCCATTCGCCGCGATTCTTTGCGCCCAAACCGCTCTACCGGATCAAAATCTCGCACCAAACCTGCGATTTTCGTTTTATTGCGTGCTGTATCAAAAGTATCAATAGGCGAGATACCAGACTTCCCTTGCACGAGACTGTTCCAAAACTGATTCACTGTATTCCCTATCGGGGAGATTACCCCCATGCCTGTGACAACGACTTTTTCCATGATTAGCCTCCCATTGAGTGCCTTATGAAAACAATCTTGTCACACGGGTTATCCTATTACAAGTTGTTGTTTATCCTAGTATAATGAGTACTAGTCTAACAAACTTAACCAGTTGAGGAAACGGAGAGTGTACCATGAATCAGCAAACACGCTTGCAGGCACTGTCTACTTTTTTGAAAGCGCAGCGCGCCAAAATCCTGCCACAATCGGTCGGGCTGGCTCCTGGGACACGCAGAAGAACACCTGGGCTACGAAGAGAAGAAGTTGCTCAACTCGCGGGGGTTAGCTCCACCTGGTATACATGGCTGGAACAAGGCCGCGATATCAAGGTCTCGCCATCCGTTCTGGATGCGGTAGCGAGAGCCTTGCAGCTTACCGTCGATGAGCGAAAATATTTGTATGCGCTGGCACTGGAGACAGGCACTGGAGTAGGGCAAGACGTGCAAAAAGAAGATGAACCGCCGAAGATCAATCCTGCCCTCAAACGAATCTTAAAAGAGTTGCGCTCATGTCCAACCATCATTTCAGATCGGCGCAGTCATATAGTCGGCTGGAACGAGGCAGCGGCGCATGTCTTTCTCGATTTTGAACAAATCCCTTATGAAGAGCGCAATTTGATCCGCCTGGTGTTTACGCGAAAGGAATTACGGCGGCTGGCCGTGAACTGGGAGCATTTCGTCAGCGGCTTTCTCGCGATTTTTCGCGCCAATTACGGTCAGTATGTAGAGGACGAGTGGTACGAGCAGTTTTTAAGCGAAATGCGACAGGTTCATCCCGACTTTCACGAGCTTTGGGAGCAAAGCCGCGTCAGCTCAGCACCGGAGGTTTTACTGGAATTCCGTCATGCGAAGGCAGGGAAAATGCTCTTTCATCTGACCTCGCTGCAAGTTTCCGGGAGCGCGGATTTGCGGTGCAGCATTTACACGCCTGACCCGAATTCTGCCACGGAGACAAAGCTGCGGCAGTTGATTGATCGGCCTGTTACTTCTGGCAAACCTTGACCCAAGGTCTTTGGGGTTTGAGTCAACATGGTGGAGGAGAAGAAAAAGCACAGTTCTCTTCGACTCTGACACGCCAGTTTGGGGGATTCACTGCCCGTCTCCACTTCCAAAAGGGGACCGTCGAGCCAAAGCCACCCTACGGGCGGAGGCTTCTCAGGGAAGAAGTGTTCGACAAGCGTGATCCCCTTTTGGAAGTTCCGACTGGGTAGGCGTTGTCAAGGTCTACGAGCTCTGTGCTTTTTCTTCTCACTAGCCTTGTTCGTAAACCGATGTCTTCTAAAACATGCACGCAAAAGGAAAACCAGCCCGACGGCATCTGCCCGGGCTGGTTCACTTTGCTAATGATTCACAATTCCTACGCGCGTCCCGGAGGAAGCAAGGCTTCCGACTTCCTCGCAGCCTTCTTTCCACAGCAAGTAACGGATACTGTCTGCCAGCGCTTCCCAGCTCGCTTCGATGACGTTGGTAGAGACGCCGACTGTGCTCCACTTTTCGCCGTTGCTCGAGGATTCGATCAGGACACGTACTTTTGCGGCAGTCGCGCCATTTTCGTCCAGGACACGCACTTTGTAATCTTCCAGCTGCATTTTTGCTATGCATGGATAGTAGCCTTCCAATGCTTTTCGCATTGCATTGTCCAGTGCATTCACCGGACCATTGCCATCAGCAGCCGTATGGACAGACTCCCCGTTCACCCGCAACTTCACGGTCGCCTCCGACGTGATCGATTGGACGGCTGCCTTTTCCAGCATGATTTTGAAGGAGTCTAGTTTGAACAGGTTCTTCAGCTTGCCGGAGGCTTCCAGCAGCATCAGCGTCAGTGAAGCCTCTGCTCCCTCGTATTGATAGCCTTGGAATTCGCGCTCTTTGATGTGTGTAATGATTTCTCTCGCCTTTTGGCGATCCAGCGAGAGGTCGATCTCGAGCTCTTCCATTTTGGCGAGCAAATTGCTTTGTCCTGCGAGTTCTGAGACGAGTACGCGGCGTTTGTTGCCGATGTTTTCTGGCTCGATGTGCTCGTACGTTTTCGGGTCGCGCATAACGGCGCTTACGTGAATACCACCCTTGTGAGCAAAAGCACTGTACCCGACAAACGGCTGATTGTTCGGCATGGTCATGTTGGCAATTTCCGCTACATAGCGAGACAGCTGTGTCAGCTCCTGCAATTGATCAGTGCTCACACAATGATAGCCCAGCTTGAGCTGCAAATTCGGAACCACAGAGATCAAATTGACATTCCCGCAGCGCTCACCGATGCCGTTAATCGTTCCTTGCACTTGCTGTGCGCCAGCCTGAATCGCAGCTAGTGCATTGGCAACTGCCACTCCACTGTCATTATGCGGATGAATGCCTACAGGCGTCCGCAGATGGCCCACAGTCGTTTTGACAATATCATAGACTTCATGCGGCAGTGTCCCGCCATTTGTATCACAGAGAACAATCCAGTCAGCCCCAGCCTCTTCTGCTGCTTCCAGCACCCGCAATGCGTAGCGCGGATTCGCCTTGTACCCATCGAAGAAATGCTCAGCCAAAAAGAGAGTCGTCAGTCCGTTTTCTTTTAAAAATGCGACCGAATCAGCGACCATGCGCACGTTTTCTTCCAATGTCGTCTTCAGAGCATCTGTCACGTGCAAATCCCATGATTTCCCGAAGATCGCGGCTGCCGAGGCTCCGCTTAAGATCAACGCTTGCAGATTCTCATCATCCGGCGCTGCTACATTCGGTCTACAGGTACTGCCAAAAGCCGTTACCTTCGCGTGCTGCAGCGAAATCTCCCGGATACGCTCAAAAAAAGCCATGTCCTTTGGATTGCTGCCCGGCCAACCGCCTTCAATAAAATCGATACCAAACTGGTCCAGCCGCAGTGCGATCTTTATCTTGTCTTCTACTGACAGGCTGATCCCCTCTCCCTGCGTACCATCTCGCAGGGTCGTATCATACAGATACACCTTGCTATTCATGTTTCTTCTCCACCTGTTCTTTTATTTTTCTGAATAATCACATCATTCCAACCGTTAGAACGATTCCCAGTATACCACAGCCCAAATGGAAAGAAAACGCGGGAAAATAGAGGTTTTTTCTATGTCCGTGGGGTGCGGACAAATGCGACGGTTTGCTTGATTGCAGCTTCCAACGGAGTCGATGTTCCCGCAAACGGATGACGCGTGTTAAATGTATGATCTCCGCCTTCTATCCAGTGCAGCTCGCTGTTTTTGGCGGCCTGATGAATTCTTTTTGCACCCTCTACCAGACGGACATAATCTTTTTCTCCTGTGATGATGCACAGTGGTTGCTCCATCGTAGAGACAAGTTTCAAAATATCGTATTGCTCTCGATTGTTATCCACGTCCTCGATCACGACTCTCGTGATTGGCATATCTTGACCAGTCCGCGCATTCGCTATGTATCCGACACCAGTCTCTTCTATTTGTCTGCGCAGCTTCTCGTCGAACAAATCGACATGAGCGATTCCGTTCCAGGTCACAATCCCTGCCACATGCGGGTTGTTTGCTCCGAATAAAATCGCGTCACCGCCGCCCTTGCTGTGTCCCAATACATACAGCTTCGTTTTGTCCACGTAATCGGGTAACGGGAGCTCGCCTGACAAAATCCGTTCCGTCAACGCTTGCAAATCAGCCAGTTCACGGGCATATGTATTGCGTCCGAATTTCTCCAGCTCGTCGAACTCCGTCAAGCTCTCCCCTACGCCATTGCAGCTAAAATTAAAGCGAATCGTGGTAATGCCTTGCTTGGCCAGCTCATCGGCTACGTAGGGAAAGCTTCCCCAATCCTTGAAGCCTTTAAAGCCATGGCAAAACAGCAGTAGTGGCTGTTCTGAGCCTGCCGCTTCCTCCGTATGAATATCGCCGCGAAGCGTCAACTGCTCATCGAGTGCGATGGAAAAGGATTGCTTTTGCATGTGTGCTTCACCTCTTGTGCATTTTTTTATTATTATGCCGTGTCCCCCTCCTAAAAGAAACGAAAATACCAAAAAAAGAGATCTTCCTCTATGGAAGATCCCCTTTAGTTCACTGCATTGTTTTTATTAACAAGGTACAACGCATACTCCAACGGCCGCCGAACCGCCGTCGCATATCGCTTGTGCTGACGCATCTGCTTGAAAATTTCTCTCCCTGGCTTCGGATTGATTTCGATAATCCAAACCCTGCCATGAACATCAATCCCCAGATCAAAGCCAAACTCCATCATCAGGCCGAAATGCTCTTCAATGCGTTTGACAGTCTTGATCGCGAGCTCCCTGCATTCCAGCACAATCCGCTCTGCCGTTTCCTGACCAAATCGTTTGACCAAAAAGGAAACAGCAGGCAAAGCGGTTCCCCCTCCATGCAAATTGGAGGTGGACGATTGTATCGGCCCAACGCGAATGCCCATCCCGGTCAAACACCACTGACCTTTCCCGTCCTTTTGCACAAGCATGCGAGCATCTACTGTTCGCTTGGGAACCAGTGACAACCGTAGCCCCTGTTGAAGAAAAAACTTCTCGTTTCCGCTCTTCTCCTTGTTCATCCAATGCTCCAGCCGCTCGCACACCTCTGTGAGTGTCGCCAGTTTTTCGCAGCTTTTGGCTTGCTGCTTGGTCCTGCCATGCAAAAGGTAGCGACCTGCTTGTTTCTCCACACGCAGTATACTTCTGCCACCAGTGCCGTTTGTCGGCTTGAGATAAACCAGACGATGATCGGCAAGCATCGTAGCAAGCGTTTTTCTGTCGTAGGGGAGTGTTTCGGGAAGCCAGCGCTGTAGCTCAGGATCTTGTATCAAAATCTGATGCACAACATATTTGTTCGAGAAACGGTTATTCGCATAACGAAACAAGTCTTGCTTGCGAAATGGCAAATAGGCACGATGCTTGGGCAATGGATAGTAGCGATAACGATCAATGACGATGTCGGGCCAGGCAAAACGCTCTCGTCTCCACTTCGTACCATCTGGTACATAACCGTTGATCCGCTTTTCTTCCAAACGGACATCTTGTGGGCTAAATAAAAAAACCTCTGCCCCCATTTCTCTTCCTTCCTTAACCAGCCTTCGCAAATAGCCGGGCTCGACAAAGCCTGATTCTCCTCGGTAGGTCAGTACGCCTATCCGTTTTCTCACCGAAAGGCCACTCCCTCCCTTGTTCGATTTTCTAGCTAGCCTTGTATAGCTTATGGTTGAAAGCAAAAAAAAGCGCCTTTGTCCTATGTAGGCAAAAGCGCATCTTTCATACGTTTTCTTATCGTTGATGTGTTTCCAAATAATGCAGTGCTGTTCGTCCCAAGAGCTCGCCTGCAATCAGCATGGCATCCTCGTCGATATCGAAGCGGGGATGATGGTGGGGATATGTCGCCAGCTTTTCCGGATTGCCTGCCCCTACGAACAAGTAAGCGCCGGGCACCTTTTCCAAGTAGTAGGAAAAGTCCTCGCCACCCATCAACGGCTTCATCGATTCCACACGGCCAGCTCCAAATGCGGCAATGGCTGCTTCCCGGGCGATCGCTGTTTCTCTTTCATGGTTAATGACAGCTGGATACCCTCGCTCGTAGACAACTGTAGCGCTGCCTCCCATCATGGCAGCTGTCCCTTCCGCAATTTCTGTCAGACGCTGCTCCGCTCGATCGCGGACGTCTGGCAAAAAGGAGCGGACAGTCCCTGTCAAACGACAGCTATCTGCGATGATGTTCGTACTGTCTCCGCCGTTGAACGTACCCACAGTCACGACCACACTTTCTAATGGGCTGACGTTGCGGCTGGCAATCGTTTGCAGATGACCGACGATTTGCGAACCGATCACAATGGAGTCGACGGTTTCTTCTGGAACAGCACCGTGTCCCCCTTTACCTTTGATCTCGATGGAAAAGTCGTCCGTATTCGCCATGAGCGGACCCGCACTAATGAATACCTTTCCTACAGGGAACATCGACCAGAGATGAACGCCAAAGATCGCATCGACGCCATCTACAGCCCCATCCTCAACCATTTGGGTTGCTCCGCCCGGATTTTCCTCTTCCGCATGCTGAAAGACAAAGCGAATTTCACCGGGAAACTGCTCACGATTTGCTGCCAAAACAGAAGCGAGTCCTAATAGCTGGGACGTGTGCGCATCATGACCACACGCATGCATGACACCAGGTACAGTAGATTTATACGGTACTTCTTTTTGATCTTGAATCGGCAGCGCGTCAAAATCCGCACGCAACGCGACGACCCTACCCGGGCTCCCTCCGCGCAAAACACCGATGACTCCTCTACCGCCAACGCCTGTGCGAACCTCATCGAAGCGAAGTCCTCTTAATATTTCGGCAATAAGCGCTGGAGTCTTCTCCTCTTGAAAGGAAAGCTCGGGATGCTGGTGCAGATGACGCCTCCAGCTAATGATTTGCGGCTCCATTTCTTTGAGCAGCTCTTTTAATTGTTCCTGCAAGCCCATGGTTCTTACTCCTCCCCTGGATGCACCATTCTTTCTCCCATCATAGCAGAATCATGGGCCAAATGGGGAGCTTGACTAATCCAGAGCGAGCATGCTGCGTTTTCGTTTTTCAAAAACGGCAAAGCTCGTATAGCCTACCCGTTTCAACTGCGCTCGAGCCTCGTCCAACTGCTGACCGACTTGATCAGGCGCAGTAGCACTAGATGCCAAAGTGATGGGCACCTCATTCTGAAACAAAATTTCCAGAAAACGATAGCTGGGCGAAAATTCTCGGAGCTGACTCGCCAAACCGTAGCCTGTATTGATTTCCGTCGCAATCCCCATTCGTCCAAGAGTCCGGGCCACACGCTGATAATAGGGTAATAGTGCAGTTTCATCCGGTCTTACACCAAACGCTTTGATGCCATCGATATGGGCGATGACATCGAATAATTGAGATTTGATCGCCTGCTCCAGCTTGTCAAAATAAAGGCTATACAATCCGATGAGCTCCTGTCTTCCAAAGCGTTCTCGTGCATCGTGGATCGGATAGCCCCAGCCTTCCAGAAAATGCACGGCTCCTATACATACATCCCAAGGATATTGATTGATGACATGCCGTAGCGTCTCTTCTCCACCTGAAAAATAGTCCAATTCAATTCCCACACGCAGCTCAATCCCATCCTCCGCCCAACGAAGCCGCTCTTTTTGCAGGAAAACAACAAAGCTGTCCAGTGAGTCGTTTGCGACCTGACTCAGCCATTTGCGCTGCGCTGTCCCCAAACGATCAGAGCCGATGTGCACATGCTGTTCGTAGTACGACTGGTACTCAAGAAAGCGGTATAAGTGCTCGACCACACAAACTTGCTGAATCCCAGCCTGTTTAGCACGTAATCGATACAATTCAAGCCAATCCCGTGAATACGGTCCTTGTTGAAGCCGCTCTGCCAACCCATTGGTCAGCATACTTGCCCATTTTCGACTCCCACTCACTTCGGCATGCTCCACGAGGGGGCGCAATGATTCCGCTTGCTTCAGCAACCAGTCCAGCGAATACGGCCCTTCCTCCAGATGGACGTGAAAGTCTACCTTCACCCGATCACCTCCTTGGGTTCGTCCCTGCTATTTTCTATCGTTATATATGCGTTTAGTTCCATACATATGTCGAGTATTCACATGACGAACGACCTAGCAGAAGAGGTGACAAAAGAACAAAAAAATGCCTCTGCAACGAGGCATTTTTGATTTTTAGCTATTTTTTCGCTCATACACGTAAAACGCATGCGGGTGAACGTTCTTCTCATCCACGATACCCTCACGCTTGTTCACCAAGGTGTAAGCATCGCGATCCCATGCCGGGAAAAACGTATCGCCCTCCGTTTCCAAATCGATCTCTGTAATGTACAGACGATCAACGACATCGAGAAACTGGCGATAAATTTCCGAGCCGCCAAAGATGATAACATCCCCCATGGCTAGCACTTCTTCCTTCGTATGGACGACATCTACACCTTCAGGGTGAAAGTCATGGCTGCGCGTCAGCACGACATTTCTGCGGTTAGGCAGAGGCTTGCCAATCGATTCGAACGTTTTGCGTCCCATCACAATCGTTTTGCCTGTCGTTAATTCTTTCACATTTTTCAAGTCGGCGGGAAGGTGCCACGGCATGTCGCCATCTTTTCCGATGACTTGGTTGCGAGCATAGGCAACAATCAGGCTGATCATACGGCCACCTCACCTTTGATGTGGGGATGGGATTCGTAGCCGACGATTTCAATATCTTCGTATTTGAAGTCAAAAATGGAAGTCACTTCCGGATTGAGCACGAGCTTTGGCAGTGGTTTCGGCTCGCGGGTGAGCTGGAGCTTGACCTGCTCGATATGGTTGAGATACAGATGAGCGTCTCCAATCGTATGAACAAAATCGCCCACTTCAAGCCCGGTGACATGCGCTACCATATGCGTCAGCAACGCGTAGGAAGCGATATTAAACGGCACACCCAAAAATGTGTCGCCACTGCGTTGATACAGCTGGCAGGACAGCTTGCCGTTCGCTACATAAAACTGGAACAGCAGGTGACAAGGCGGCAATGCCATCTTGTCCAATTCAGCCGGATTCCACGCGCTAACGATCAAGCGGCGAGAGTCCGGATTGCGTTTGATCTCATCAATGACCCATTGAATTTGGTCCACTGTTTTGCCGTCGCGCCCAGTAAAAGAACGCCATTGGCTCCCGTATACCGGGCCCAAATCTCCGTTTTCATCGGCCCATTCGTTCCAGATCCGCACGCCGTTTTCCTGCAAATATCTCACATTGGTATCTCCCGATAAAAACCAGAGCAGTTCGTGGATGATCGATTTCATGTGCAGCTTTTTCGTCGTGACCATGGGAAAGCCTTCACTCAAGTCAAAACGCATCTGATGCCCAAAAACACTGGTCGTTCCGGTGCCTGTCCGATCCTCTTTTGTGACACCCTCATCCAAAATGCGCTGGCATAAATCCAGGTATTGTTTCATCGTCCATCTCTCCTTCCATCTCATCTATTTTACCTGACCGAGACAAAAAGGAAAGATCGGAATGTCATGATATAATAAATGGATAAATGTAGAAAGCGGGATTCGTGATGGATGGCATATCTCCTGTGGCTACAAAGCCCTTATATAAACAAATAGCAGAGCAAATCGAGCAAAGAATCAGCAGTGGTGAATTCGGTCCTGGCAGCTATTTGCCCTCGGAGCGCACGCTGGCCAAAGAACTGAACGTCAACCGTTCTACCGTCGTCGCAGCGTACGATGAGCTGCAAGCAGCAGGTATGATCGAGCGCATACAAGGAAGTGGCACGATCGTCAGTCAAGATATTTGGGGACTGGCACGGACCCGCGTTCCGAACTGGCGACATTTGACGGAGTCAGGTTCGTTTCGTCCGAATTTACCGTTGATTCGCAAAATCCGTCGTGAAACACAGGAAAATGACTTGATCGATTTGGCGAGTGGCGAGCTCTCGAGCGATCTCGTCCCCAACCAAACGCTCCAACAGCTCATGACCCCCGATGACTTCCCTGCTCATCTCGGCTATGAGCATCCGCAGGGCAATTGGGCTTTGCGAGAGACATTGAGTATCCATATGAAAACTTGGCGAAGCATCGAAGCACCTGCTACCTCGATCATGATTACGTCAGGAGCCCAGCAAGCCCTTCATCTCGTCGTTCAATGCTTGTTAAAGCCAGGGGATGCGGTTGCGATTGAGGAGCCGTCTTATTGTTATTCCTTGCCGCTTTTTCATTCAGCTGGCTTGCGTACGTTTTCGCTGCCTGTAGACCGGGACGGAATCGATCCGAAGCACTTAGCCCAGCTCCATCGCCAGCACCGCATCAAAATGGTTTTTCTCAATCCGAATTATCAAAACCCGACAGGGACACTGCTTTCATTGGAGCGACGCCATGAATTACTCGCGTTTTCCTATGAAAATGGGATTCCCATCATCGAGGATGATCCATACAGCTTGACCAGCTTTTCGAGAGAGCCCGTCCCAACCTTGAAATCACTGGATCAACACGGAACAGTACTCTACATCAGCTCTTTGACCAAAATCGTCGCCTCGGGTCTGCGCATTGGCTGGATCGTCGGACCCCCTACTGTCATGGAAAGACTGGCAGATGCGAAACAACAGTTTGATTTTGGACACAGCATTTTTCCGCAATGGCTGGCGAATCGCTTTCTCGGATCGCCTCAGTTTGCGAGTCATATTGATCTTTTACGAACAGAGCTATCCTTGCGGCACGATCAGCTTGTCTCCTCGCTTCAAAACAAGTTCGATGATCAAGTAGAAATAGTCGGTTCAGAGGGAGGCATTCACCTTTGGTGCAAATTTAAAGGGATATGGAGCGGCGAATGTCTTCTCACAGAATCAGTCAAACGAGGAGTTGTCTTCGTTCCGGGACATCTTTTCGGCGCAGAGCAAGGGTATGTCCGCTTCACCTTTGGCAGAGCCACCCTGGATCAGATCCCTGAGGCAGTCTCGCGCTTAGCGGATGCATTCACAGCAAGTGGATGGGCAAAATAATCCCCAAGTGGATGGCAACATTTTTGTGCGGTCGGTATATGATCGAAGTAAGCTACCGTATGCATCCTCGTGTATATCCAGCAGGATGACTGGGCCATACAGAAAGGACTGGCTGTTATGAGTATTTTGCCTTTCATTATTGCAATTATTGTACTTGTTCTTATAGCCCTCGTCGTTACGATAAAAATCGGAATCAACCCATCCGAATCCAAAGTGCGGGGCTTTAAACAACGCTCCCGAAATCTGTTGATCATTTACGGCATCATTACGATCGCTCTGGTCATTGCACTGTCAGTCTTTCTCTACAACAATCTTTGATCAATCCCGACGCTACGTGACATAAATAAGACGCCGTCTGCCTTTTACAGGTATGACGGCGTTTTTGAATCGAAGGAAGTCCTTCGTCATGTGTTTTTAGAGGATGTTACCAACTTTACACGCTTTTCCTCGCCACATTGGCGGCTTGTAGCCCACGCTGTCCATTCACAATCTCAAAAACCACCTGCTCGCCTTCCTCCAAGTTCCGGTAACCTGCCCCCGTGATCGCAGAATAGTGTACGAATACATCAGGTCCGCCATCGCGCTCAATAAACCCATAGCCCTTTTCTTTGCTGAACCATTTTACTTTCCCTTGAATCATTGTGTTTCCTCCCTGTAATCAGTGCAGCTCTTACGCTTACCTCATCATATGCGGATGCGAAGTCAGTGGATATACGGTAAAATAAATAAAGTATGAATCGTCACGCCAGAAAGGAGTGAATCACATGAAAAAAGTATGGATGATTGCATGCGCGTTGCTGCTCACTGCCTGCTCCGATCTATCCGAAGGGGTCCAAACCGCTCAGCAAGCAGTAGAAACAGGTCAACAAGCGATTGAGACAGGTAAACAGGCTGTCGAGGCGGGCCAACAAGTACTGGAAGCCGGCAAGCAACTGGCTGAGTCTGAAGTCGCCAAACAGCTGCAAACATACCTCCAGCAAAAATACGAATCCTCTGAAGCATTGCGTAATGCCATGTTCAGTGGAGATGGTCAGTTGCTTGTAGAACAATTGCAAAAGACCGAGCTTGCGAACTTCAGCTTTTACAAATCTGACATGTTTGGTGTTGAATATACAGGCACGCTCTCTGCCGATGGTACTTTCAAAGTGCTCAAGCACGATTTGAACAACCAAGGTGCAGAGCCTACAGTCGTAAAGGAATTCAAAGTAACGCTCGACGGAAACGGTCAGGTTCAGGTTCAGTAATTCGGAAAACATTTCAAGAAAAGCCTGCGATCAATCCTCGCGGGCTTTTTCGTGTTGTAAAAAACTTTTTATTGGATTTCTACGAAATTTTCTGTGTTTACTTATAGATTTTTATAATTGGGCATGATAATGTGTAAGATGTTCATATAAATTTCACAAATACTAAACACAACGAGGTGATGCCAATGAATATGCTGCTCGCATCTATTATTGTGTACATGGCAGGTATGCTCCTGATCGGCTATTATGCCTACAAGCGTACCTCCAATCTGACAGACTACATGCTCGGCGGTCGGTCGCTCGGTCCAACTGTAACCGCTCTCAGTGCGGGTGCATCCGACATGAGTGGCTGGTTGATGATGGGCCTGCCTGGCGCCATGTTTGCCCAAGGTCTTAGCGCATCCTGGATTGCCATCGGTCTGACTCTCGGAGCTTATGCCAACTGGCTGTACGTCGCTCCCCGCCTTCGTTCGTATACAGAGGTTGCCAACAACTCGATTACGATTCCTGCTTTTTTGGAAAATCGTTTCGGAGATGGGTCACGGATGCTCCGTCTTGTCTCGGCTCTTGTTATTATGATCTTTTTTACTTTTTACGTCTCATCCGGGCTCGTTTCTGGAGGCGTGTTGTTTGAAAACACTTTCCACTTGAGCTATCAAACGGGGCTATGGATTGTTGGATTGGTCACCATTGCCTACACATTGTTTGGCGGCTTCCTCGCTGTAAGCTGGACGGACGCTGTACAAGGACTCATCATGGTCATCGCGCTCATTCTCGTTCCACTCGTGACCGTTCTTACAGCAGGCGGATTGGGAGAAACATTTACCGAGATCCACACTGTCGATCCCTCTTTGCTCGATATTTTTAAAGGGACGAGCCTGCTCGGCATCATCTCCTTGTTTGCATGGGGTCTCGGCTATTTCGGACAACCGCACATTATCGTTCGCTTTATGGCGATCACGTCCACGAGTGAGATCAAAAAAGCACGTAGCATCGGTATGGGCTGGATGATTTTCTCCGTCATTGGCGCCATGCTGACAGGTCTGGTCGGTATTGCCCTGTACTCCAAGCAAGGCTGGACGTTAAGCGATCCTGAAACGATCTTCATCCAGCTAGGTACGATCCTGTTCCATCCACTCATTACCGGATTTTTGCTTGCGGCGATTTTGGCAGCGATCATGAGTACGATTTCCTCTCAGCTGCTCGTAACCTCCAGCTCCTTGACCGAGGATATTTACAAAACCTTTTTCAAGCGTTCTGCAACCGACAAAGAACTGGTCAACTTTGGTCGCCTGTCCGTCTTAATAGTATCTGTCGTCGCCTTTTTGCTCGCCTTGAATAAAAATGACACGATCCTCGATCTCGTCGGATACGCGTGGGCCGGATTCGGTGCTTCGTTTGGGCCTGTCATTTTGCTCTCCCTCTATTGGAAGCGCATGAACAAATGGGGTGCTCTCGCGGGTATGGTCGCTGGCGCGCTTACCGTTATCATCTGGACTCGTTTTGATGTGCTGAAGGACTTCCTCTATGAGATGGTTCCGGGCTTTGCCATTAGCCTGCTCGCCATCGTAGTTGTCAGCCAACTGACCAGCAAGCCTTCGAATGAGGTCAGCGCTCAGTTTGATGAGTACCAAAAAAGCATGAAATAATCCTTTTCGAAAAAAAGCCAAGTAGCCTATGCGCTGGACAATTGCCCTGTCCCACGCCGTAGGCTGCTTTTTTCTGTTGAAACGATTTGGGACCCTCATCGGAACGAGAAGATCCGGCAAAAGCGCAGATCATAACGAAAACCAAGCTTCTGCCAAACGACTGATTCCTACCGCAATATCTTGTTCCTCCACTCCACCAAATCCAACGATGATTCGCGGCCGTGCATTCGTCGGATCATTGGCCCAGTTGTGCCCACTCGGATAAATGCGAACATCGGCCGCACGGGCCAGCTCGATCAGCTCCTTCTCCGTTCGGGAAGTATCCACCTCCAGCAAAATATGCAGCCCTGCTGACTGTCCCAATACTCGTACTTCCCGGGGCATGTACGTCTGTATCGCCCGAAGCAATGCATCGTGCTTGCGGTGATAGACGGTGCGCATTTTTCGGACATGCTTTTCCCAGTAGCCCTTTTGCATGAACAACTGCATGCTCCGCTGCAAATGGCGGGAAACCGGAGAAGGATACGCCTGAAATGCTTCCAAATAACGCCCGAGCAATTGCCTCGGAAGTACCGTATAATCCAAGCGAAGTGCTGGAGAAAATGCTTTGGAAAAATTGCCGATATAAACAACGCAACCGTCCCGATCCATTCCTTGCAAAGATGGCGTAGGGTGTACGTTGTAGCGGAATTCACCATCATAATCATTTTCGATGATGATTCCGTTCTTTCTTTTTGCCCATTGCAGCAATTGTTGGCGCTGACCGACTGGCATCACCATCCCATACGGAAATTGATGGGCAGGCGTCGTGTACACGACCGTTGCTTTGCTTTTCTCCAAGGCTTCAATGGACAGCCCCTCTTCCGCTAGCGGGATGGACACGACCTCATAGCCGTGATGGGAAAAGACAATCCGTGCATCTGCATAGCCGGGCTCCTCGATCGCAACCACACGATGCCGATCTGCCAAGAGCAGACATAAAAAGCTGAGAGCCTGCTGTAAACCCGTGCCGATGATAATTTGCTCAGGCTGACAAATGAGCGTACGTGCTCTGCGCAAATATTTACTAAGTTCTTCTCTGAGTTCCCTCTCTCCTTGATCATCCCCGTAAAAAGCAAAGTCCTCCGGATAGACATCTAGCGCCTCCAGCATGCAAGAGCGCCATGCAGCGTAAGGAAACGACTTCGTATCGATGACAGAACCGTGAAAATTGTAACGACAGGTGAGATGCTCCCCTTTTTTCTTTTTCAAGATGGACGAGTACAAGGCCATCTCCTCATCCTGATCCACTGGCTCTGACCATCTCTCGATCTCGGCAGCGTAAAAGCCACTTCGCTCCCGGCTCACAATGTATCCTTCTGCTAGCAGTTGCTGATAGGCTGCTTCAATCGTATTTTTTCCGACGCCGCTTGCTTTCATCAACTGACGGATCGACGGCATCTTGGTTCCGGATGGTATCTCTCCTGATGCAATCCGTCTGCTCAATTGCTTGTATAGCTGCTGATACAGAGGTTCTTTGCTCTGTGCATCCATGATCGGTATGTACTCCATCAGCGGCCCTCCATTCTGTCCCCATCTAATTCTCCCAAACTGTCACTATGTATAGGAGCAGTTCTCTTATACAATGATTGTACCAGATTCACCCAAACGAAAGGAGAACAAGTCATGCCTATTCATTTGCAAGGAGAAAAGGTCGTTCTGCGAGATATTCGAGCAGAAGATTTGGATACGATCTACTATTGGAAATACGAAGCAGAAGATCGTGAACATCTCAATTGGAATGGCCCCTACAAACCGCTTGATCCGTACACAAAAGAAGAGTATCGTGCCCTCCCACGCTACCAGGAGTCTCTCGCTCTCGTCGGGACAGATGCACCAAGAACCGAGCTGATCATTGAGATTGACGGCGAGCTAAAAGGAAGTGTCGGTCGCTACTGGGTATCTGAGGAGACGAACTGGTGCGAAATCGGAATCGTCATTTACGACTCCCGCTACTGGCAGAATGGCTATGGTCGGGAAGCGTTTCGGATGTGGATCGACTACTTGTTTACCCATATGGATACCGTCCGTTTAGGCATTGGTACGTGGTCTGGCAATGAACGGATGATCAAGCTGGCTGCTCACATGGGCATGGTGGAAGAAGCGCGGGTACGCAAAGCAAGGATTGTTCGTGGTGAATATTACGATGCGATTAAGATGGGGATTTTGCGGGAGGAATGGGAGATCGGAAATAAGACTTTTGAATAACGGTTGTTTTTAACATGAGCATCTTCCATCTGTATAGGAAACTCCCTATACGAGGAAACTGTATGCCCAATATGGAAGATATCACCGTCCAAAAGTCGAATGCAGAACGAAAGAGCTATGTGTTTGTTGGTGCCATTTATCATGCAGCAGCGGAAGTCTGTTCAGTCGGTTGTCGGGTACCGCAAAAAACAAACTCCCTTCTATCTGAACAAAAAAGGGAGTTTGTCTGCGTTTCACATCCTCTTATTTCACTTCTTTCGTTTTTTTCAGCTCTGCTAATTGCGCCTCCACTGTTTCTGCCAGAAGATGATCAATATATGGCTTCCTGTCGACAGCTTTCGTACCGTAAACGTATGAACTCGCAGCTACTTCAGCTTCCAGCTTCTGGACAAACTCTTCTACCCTCGCAAATCCTTTCATTGCATAGTCGCTATGAAACCCTGACAACATTTCCTGTCCTTGCTTGATAGATTTTGCAGCGTGGGCTCTGGATGTTAACACCAGCTTTTTGTATTGGAACTCTTGATAGGTGTTTTTAAGTTTATCTATTTGCTCATACAGGATCGCTGTCTGTTTTTTTGTCGCGTCATATTGATCCTGGTACAGATTGCGCTTATTTTCATGAATTACGCTTTCCTGTAGGGCAAGCTTTGCCATGTTATCTTCATTACAATCAACAGCAAGGTTGGCTTGTTTCGTGCGCTTTTCTATGTTTGCTTCTTCTTCTGCGATGAGAAGATCATATCTTTTCTCAAGAAAGAGTTGATAGGAAAGTGCGTGGTTAGCTTTTTCGATTTGCTTGTCCATGTCTCTTATATATTGATCTAACAAAGTGATTGGATTCTCTACTTTATTTAATACCTCATGCACATCTGCAACAACAATATCTCTTACCCGTTTAAAAATACCCATCTTATTTTTCCTCCTTCGACATCTGTTTTTCCCATTTATCTAAAATGGCTGAATTACTATTCTCACCTGAATATGGGGAGTGAAGTGGTACATCAACGAAAACGATATTCCCTTTACGCGGTCTGATTCGTATACATAACCAGTAAATGACGAACGCAATGACAAGTAATGGTAAAATGGGAAGAACCCCAACAAAGATCAGAAGCCAGCCTGTCCATTTTCTCCAGATACTCTCATTTGCATGTTTGCGAACAAACCAACCACTGATGACAAGACCTGCTGCAATCAGGAAGAATACCCAAACATCTGCTTGATGTTTTCGCTCACCATGTTCTCGTTTGATATCCTCTTTGTGGAATCGCCTTCCTTCAGATTTGGGTTGTAATCGCTCGGAATGTTCGCTTTGTCCTACCAATTCCTTCTCGCCTCTGTCTTGCAAGCTTACAAAGATTTGATTAACATGCGGATAAGCGAGCATCTCCTTATTCATCCAGCCTGTTGCATGTAAAGCCCGGAATCCACCAGCAAGAATGACAGCTGAAACAGTAGCAACGATCAGCCACCTCCAGATTTTCCGCTTCTTTTTTTTTTCTTTCATCCATTCTCCTCCTTTTTCGATGATGAGATGTTTTGTTTACAGGTACGATTATGGACCTCCAGTCTTAACTTTCCCTTAAGAACTACAAGAGCAGGAAAAAGAAAAAAGAGTACCAATGGAATCGGTACCCAATACTTTGTTATTTTTGATTCTTAGGGAACGTAATTTCAAAGCAAGTTCCTTCCCCTGCTTTGCTGCTGACCGTAATTTTTCCATGATGCTTGTCAATAATCCACTTGGCAATAGATAGCCCTAAACCATAGCCTTCTGCCATCGCCCTTGCTTTGTCGCTTTGGTAAAACCGCTCAAAAATGTTTGGAATTTCTTTCTCGTCCATTCCAATCCCATCATCTTTCACCTTCAGTTTAATTGTGGAGGCAGTTTGTTCACATATAAGTGAGATTTCGCCTCCTGCTTCTGTATATTTCATAGCATTGTCTAAGAAAATGAGAATCAACTGATGGACCCTTTCTTTATCTCCTGTGAAACTGACATTTACTGGCGTATGAAGAGTGATCGCTTTCTCTTGATATACAGTAATTTCTTCATAGTTAGCTACAATATCTCGCAGAACTTCATCAAGCAAAAAGGGCTGTTTCTTCATTTCCATCTGATTGGAATCAGATCTCGCTAAGGTAAGTAAATTGGTGACCAGTTTGGATAATCTTCTAGACTCATTTGAAATCATGGAAATATCAATACTTTTTTCTTGAATCGTTGCAGCAGGCGAGCGAAATAATAAATCTGTTTTTGCTTGTATGACAGCAAGTGGTGTTCTTAACTCATGAGAAGCATCTGAAACAAACTGTTGTTGTTTTGTCCAGGAATTTTGTATTGGGACCAATGCTCGACCTGCAAGAAAATAACCGGCAATCACAGAAGATACGACCCCGATACAGCTTCCGATGATAATAATGACGAGCAATCTGTCCAAAAGCTCCTGCTCTGAATTTACATTGCGGAGATACTGTACCGTTATTACCCCATTCGGGGAATGAACTTTCAAGGTTTTCACGTGAAAAGCAAAGCGCTCAACATGAATTTCCTGAATCTCTCCATCATCCAAGTGCCTTGGCTTCTTGACGAAATTCGCTTTTTGGAAGAAATCTACTCCTGGCCCAGTATTAATCAGTTCATTTTTATCATTCCAGACAAGCGTAATGACACGCGGATCATTTTCAAACAAGAATTCCTCGAGAGCCGGTCCTTTTTCAGGTCCTTTTTTTGCTCCAGCGCCAGGCTGACTCCCGGGCTTACTTCTAGGCTCATCGCTTCTTTCAGGCCTAGGCTGCGGGTTTAACTTCTCAGCTGTTTTTAACAGGGATCGATCAACATCCTTATACAATTGTACATAGGTGAAAAAGTAGATCACAGTAGCTAGCAAACCGATAAGCATTATGAAAACAACTGAATTCATAATGGTAAGGCGCATATGCGTTCGTCTGAACATATTCTTCCCCTTACTGTTCTTTTAACATATACCCAACGCCTCTAATGGTTTGAATATCTTTATGGTATCCGAAGGGCTCCAGCTTTTTTCGAAGATGATGCACAAAAACCTCAACAACTAATATTGTTGTATCTGACTCGAATCCCCATATGCGATCATAAATCTGCTCTTTTGTCAGAATGATGCCCTTGTTTTGTACGAGGTATTCCAATAATTCGTATTGTTTTAATGTCAATTTTACAGGCACCAGATCTACTAGGGTTTCCTGTTCTTTACCAACTAACTGGATGCCACGGTACTTTAAAGTATGATCAGTCGTCAAACTGCCGCTCCTTCTTAACAGCGCTCGAATGCGTGCTTTTAATTCAGCCATTTGAAAAGGCTTGGTCAGGTAATCATCTCCTCCCAACTCCAGACCTTGCACTCTATCCTCCAATGAATCCCTCGCTGTCAAGAATAATACTGGCGTTTTAATTCCCTCCTTGCGCATGCTTTCTATAATTTGAAAGCCATCCATTCTTGGTATCATCACATCTAGCACAATAGCATCATAAATATTTTGCATGGCTAGAAAGAGTGCTTCCTCCCCTTCAGATACTCCATCTACTTTAAACTCATCCACTAATATTTGAATAATCGATTCTTTCAACGGGAGATTATCTTCTACAACTAACAAACGCAACATCACTTCACCCCACATCAATACATCTATTTTCATACTGAGGATCAATTATGTCTTACAACCCTTAACTCTTCCTTAAAGTTCACATCCTCGCAACTTAAGGATTTGTTAAGTTTTCTACGCTACTATTTATCCAACTTAAAGACAGAGGTGACTTTTGTGAAAAAAAATAAAACCTTGGCTACCCGCGGTCCTTTTCGTAACGGTTATTGCAATGTTTATTCTTTATTCATTCTATACCACACCACAAAAAATGCACCAAGTTCCTCCTATCAGTGGCGGTCATCCGAATATGGCGAGCGGTGATTATCGAGATATCTTTCATTTACTTGGCCCGCTCGTCAAACATATCTTCCATTTTCATCTGTTTACAGGGTGGGCAGCATTAGTATTTAGTATATTACATTCGTACCTAAGCTTTATTGGTCTTATCTTTTTGTTCATTCATACAGGTGGTCATTTTATAATCACCGTGACCGGTACGATACTCGTCTTGATTGCGGTTTGGCTCATAGGTTTTTTCACCAGACACGCGGATCCTCACACAAAATCAACCGTCATTCATTTAGACGATCAGCTATGAGGGGAAAAAGGAGATTTGATTAATGGAACTACAAGAGGAGAATCTGATGACTCCTTTACTCCATTTAATCATGTGACATGCTCTATTTAACAACAGAAAAAAGGCAATCCCCTCGTCGTTACAAGATCCGGGAACTGCCCTTTTCATTTTTCACTCTCAAACCTCTCTATTCCAACTCAGCAGCCACACGACTCACTTTTGCAGCCAGCTCGTCGAGATCGACGTTCATCTCAAGAGCCGCAAACAGACCTGTGAAGTACTCGTTGATCTGGTCGATGACGCGATTGCGTTCACTTGCCACCAGCTCTTGGAACAGCGTAGAAAACTGCTCATCCAATTGCTTGTTTCCGATTTCTACATATCCGCTCACTGGTTCTTGCATCCGCTTCTCCAGCTCGTCACGCATTTTTGCTTTGCCATCCTGCTCGAAAAAGTCTTTCGTGTTTTTGAACAAGGAAATCGCGGAAGCAAATGCGGATTCGGCTACTGGCAGCTCGTTTGCAAAGGACAATGTTTCCACCTGTCTCTGCTGATAAGGTGCCAAGGTCAAACCTGCTGCATAACCTTGTACATCCTTTTGCCACGCCGCAACAAGCATTGTGCCCTGCTTGTTCGTGAATTTCTCCAAACGAAGGGTAGTGGCACGCAGCTCCTGCGCCAAGTCGTAGCTGATCGAACGCAGAAGATCAGTCAAGCATCCTTGCAGTGCTTGCTTCATGTTGCGTCCATCGTCCTTAATCACAGCCGGGTTAAAAGCCAGATTAAACAGCTCATTGAAACGGAAGAACAAGCGCTGGCGAACGTAGTAGAGCAGCTCCTCGCGCTCTTTTGCCAAGTCGCGTTCGAACGAAGCGGTAGACAGTGCTTCAACAGCTGACAGAGCCTGTGTCTTGGCGTTGCTTGCTGCTTCTTTGCGCAATAGACGCTCGTCTTCCCCGGACTGTGCCATACGCATGAATTCAGTCAAGGTATCATGGGCGCGACGGATTTCACCGATTGCAGCATTCACAGCAATTTGCGTCAGCTCTTCAATCGTAAAGCGGAGGAACTCTGCTTCAAACGACGCCATTCCAGAGAACTTGAATGCTTCATCTGCTGGCATTAGCGGCTCGCCTTCAGCCGTATTCGTGCGCTGGCGGTATACTTTCTCAGCAGAAGCTGCCAGCTTGCCTTTTTCATGCATACGTGCCAACAGAGCAGTCTGGCTCGATACCGGATAAATACGTGGGAGGCGAATTCCGCACGAGAGGAGGTTTTTCTCTACGTGGGTTAGGACACCCTGCAATTCTTCTTCATTCGCTGCGAGGTCACAAGCATTGACGATAAAGAACATTTTGTCCATTTCAAATGTATCCTTGACGCGACCCATTTGCAGCAAAAACTCGCGGTCAGCCTGTGCAAAGGCGTGGTTGTAATACGTCACAAACAGAACCGCATCCGCGTTTTTCATGTATTCAAACGCCACACCTGTGTGACGTGCGTTAATGGAGTCAGCACCAGGGGTATCTACCAGAACAATTCCCTGATCAGTCAGCGGACAAGAATAGAACAGCTCGATGTACTCTGCGAAACAAGCTTTTTCTTCTTTTGCCACAAACCCTTTAAACGCTTGCATATCAACCAGCAGCTCGCCGCCCAGATGAGCCGACATTTCTGGCAAGCCTTTTGTAACAGCTTTCAAAAAGGTGTAGTGAGGTTTTGCCGTTGGCGGGATTTGGGCGACGTCGATCTTGCCCAGCTCAGCCAGTGCCCCTTCGAGATCAGTAGCGGTCATACCAAAGACAGCTAAGGAACGGATCACGTCCTGCTCAATGGCTTCACGCTCTTTCATGACGACACGAACCGTGCCATGCGGATGTGTATCTGTCGGCGGCATGATTTTGTTGATAGCCGCTGTTGTCGGGTTCGGTGACACTGGCAGCACGAGATCGCCCATCAAAGCGTTCGCAAAAGACGATTTCCCTGCACTGAATGCGCCAAACAGTGCAACGGTAAAACGATTGGCAGTCAGGCGATCTGCTCGATCCAGCATCGCCTGTGCCTGTGCTTGCATCCCTGGTACAGATACGACTTCTTCACTTGCGCGTCGCAGACGCTCTGCTGCCGCAATTAGTTTGTCTCGTAGTTGATTCATGCTACCTGTTCTCCTCCACGCATAATCGCCAACAGACGACCCTTGGTTTCTTCTTCTCTCGCTGCCAGTCCAGCCAGCTTTTGATGCAGTGCTGCCAATTCACGCAATACGCCAAGACGCTCGCCTTGAGCTGCACTTTCTACACGCACTTTCTCCTTTATCATCTCGACCACTTGTGCAATGAAAGAGAGACCCACTCGTCTGTACTCCAGCTTCATCCCGCTGGAAATATCCGCACAGTAGTTCAGGACGTACTCACTCGAAGCAGCACCCTCTTTGATGTGCTTGCTCAGGAACTCTCCTGTAATCTCAATCTTGGTCGCGTGCACGCTGGCGTGATATTCTTCGCTCCGCAAATCAAACACTTGCGGCTGCTTGCCAAGCCATTCTTTGAAATGGAAGTCGAGATTTCCCGCCACTTTTTCGCGGAACTCAACGAGAAGCGCTTCTTCACGACGTGCGCGTTCTTCCTCCGTCTTCTTGCCTGCAAACAACAATCCCACCTTGAAGCCCGGCTTACGGCTCTCCAAGTAGCTTCGTGCTGCTTCGTTTGTGCTGAAATAAGTCAAACGAGCATTGTCCAAGAGTACACTCAGCTCTTTTTCCATCTGAAGTCGGGCATCCTCAGCGCGCTGCTGTAGAGCCGCTGCAGTCGCTTCCTCCTGCTCAAGCGCTTTCTCCACAGCCGCTCGATTACGACTGTCGATGCCTTCTACTTCCAGACCATCCAGCTGGGCTTCCCACTGCTGGCGTTGATCTGCCTGGCTTGTTCTTACTACTTGGATGTGTTCCTCGATCAAATGCTCGGCAGCACTGCGAACGCTCGTGCCAACCAGCTTTTCACGATCAGCGATCAACTGCGAGAGCATGCCCTTAAAATCCGCATACATGTTCTCAGGATGATCTGGCTCCGCAAGCGACGTGTAAAAAATACCATCGGGATGAATGTTCCAAGTCGCGAATGCTTCCTCGACACTTTCCTTATAACTATCGAAATCCAATTCGAAATCAATATGTTTATCGATCATGTTCACAACCAGATAGACTGGCTTTCCACGGTCCTTCAACGTCTTCGTAAAATTGAAGTTCTCTTCGGCTTGAACATGGTTATAATCCATCATGTAAATGACGACGTCCGCCAAATGCAGAGCAGATTCCGTAGCGATTTTGTGTGCGGCATCCGTTGAGTCAATGCCCGGTGTATCGAGCAAGCTGGCGTATTCGTCAAGGAATGTTCCCGGATAAGAGACCTCTACGGATTCAACCGTATCTCCGTCAACAGCAAACTGCTTGAGCTTCTCCATCTCTGTATCTGGATCAAATGTAAGGACTCCGCTGTTCATGGTGAAGACGCGAGCCGCTTTTTCTCCGCCCCGAATCTTCACGACATTCGCACTTGTCGGAATCGGATTGGACGGCAACAAGTTGACACCCAGAAGCGTGTTAATCATCGTTGATTTTCCAGCGGAAAAATGTCCGCAAAACGCAATATTCAGTTCAGCGTGTTTTGTTTTCGCGGCCAGTTGAATGAGCTTGTGCGGCGTGGTTTCGTCACCCTGCGATTTCATTACTTCTGCGAGTTCTTCCCATGTATGTGCCAGTCGGGAAAAGTCCGTTTCCCGGATCAATACTTGACTGTCAAGCACTTCTATTCCACCCTTCTCCATCGTTCCTACTCTCTCTACTTGTGCCTGTTCAAAAGAACTTCCTTTATCCTACACTCTATTCTACCATGCCGAATGTACCATAGGTCACAAATGAGTTCAATTCAAAACTATGAAAGATTTAGCATTCGCCTATTCTTCCGCATAATTTTCCTCTCATCTGGAAAAAATCGCACTAACATGATATTCGCAATCTGAACGGGAGGAACTTAAAATGATGCGCAGATTTTTGTCACAGCGTCGCAAAAAGAAAACTCCCTCTCTTATCACACAGCGTTTGCAGCAGCGAAATGATCCTGCACTTGCACTATCGACCAGTTTGCAACAAAACATGGAGACATTTAAGACTGTGCTCGGCAGCCCACACGATTTATTAATTCGTTCCTTTACGATCGGCAACACCACACATTCCTGTGCCGTGATTGCGATTGATGGATTGGCGAACTGCGATATGCTAGATGCGCAAGTCCTTGGACAAATCCAGTTGATGATCTCGACTGCTTCCAAAGTAGTACCGACTGAACCTGATGAGATTGTCCGGATGCTTTATGAGGAAGTCCTTTCTGTTGTTGAAATATCGAAAGCAACGGATTTGACAAAAATACTCGAAGGCATTCTTTCCGGGGATACAGCCATTTTTGTAGATGGAGCGACCGAAGTCATTATTATCGACAGCAAGGGATGGAAAACGCGGGCCATTGAGGAGCCTGTCTCCGAAGGCTTGGTGCGAGGTCCGCGGGATGGCTTTACGGAGAGTATCCGGGACAATACCGTCCACATTCGCAGACGCGTCAAAGACCCAAACTTGCGCTTTGAAGGGTCTATCATAGGCAGACGCAGCCGTACAGATGTGATTATCGCCTACATTGAAAACATCGTTGATCCAGAACTACTGGATGAAGTGAGACGGCGAATATCTACGATCGATGTTGACGAGATAGAAGAGTCCGGTTTTATCGAGCAATGGATTGAAGATGATTTTCTGTCGCCTTTTCCGCAGATTCATAACACAGAGCGGCCCGATAAAGTGAGTACAGCATTGTTTCAAGGCCGCATTGCGATATTGGTGGACGGCACTCCCATGGTGCTTATTTTGCCGGTGACGATTGGCTTGCTCCTCCACTCACCTGAGGATTACTACGAGCGTTGGATTGTCGGTTCATTAGCCAGGCTGTTGCGGTATTTGGCAGCATTTCTGGCCGTCTATTCGCCCGCTTTCTATATCGCTCTCGTCACTTTCCACCCCGGCTTGATCCCGTCAGATCTCGCCTTCTCGATTGCAGCCACACGTGATGGGGTTCCGTTTCCGGCATTCGTAGAAGCAATCATGATGGTGACGACGATGGAGCTGTTGCAGGAAGCGGGATTACGCTTGCCGAAGCCGATCGGCCAAACCGTCGGAATCGTTGGCGGTCTCGTCATCGGTGATGCTGCGGTTTCTGCGGGCATCGTCAGTCCAGTCATGGTCATCGTCGTCGCCCTCACTGCCATCGCTTCTTTTGCCATCCCTGCTTATCACCTTGCCATCGCCTTTCGGATGATTCGTTTTTTCGCCATGTTTATGGCGGCCATTTTTGGTATTTATGGCGTGGTGCTTAGCTTTATTGCCATCATGATTCATTTATCCAATCTGACCAGCATCGGGTACCCTTATTTGGCGCCTCTTGCTCCACAGATGCCAAGGGATTGGAAGGATATGATTTTGCGCGCACCTGTTACCTTTTTGAAAACCCGACCAGATGCCCTTCACACGAAAGATGAAAACAGAATGAGTACAGGAGGGTCGTAAGTGAGTGCAGAAACCTTGGCGGAGAAAATGATCAGCAAAAATCATATGGGGATTAATATTGCCTCAGTCACAATCGGCGTCGGCATCCTGACCTTTCCCCGCTCCTTAGCCAAGGCAACCGGAGCATTCGATGGATGGATTTCCGTCGTGATTAGCGGTCTTTGCGCGTGTCTGGTTGGCTGGCTGCTTGCCAAGCTGGCTGCTCGGTTTCCGAGACAAAGCTTCTTTGAATACAGCTCGATCATCGCAAGCAAACCGATCGCCTACATCTTGACCTTTCTCGTCTGTATTTACACGATGCTATTTGTTTCATTTGAAATCAGGGCAATCGGAAACATCGCCAAACAGTATCTGTTCTACAATACCCCGGTGGAAATGATCACGCTCTCGTTTCTCTTGATCGTTCAATATTCCGTGATTGGATCACGCATTGCCATGCTGCGGCTCAACTTGCTGTTTTTGCCTGTAGTTCTTGTCGTCATGTTCATCGTCCTGCTGTTTACTACCCAGTTGTTTGAGATCGATAATATCCGTCCCTTCTTTTCATCAGACTGGCGCTCTCTCTTGGAAGGCTCCAGAGTAGTCGGACTGTCTTATTCGGGCTTTGAGATTATCCTTTTTTACACCATGCTGATGAAAAAGCCTCAGGAAGGGGCAAAGGCCGTGACGTTAGGTCTCTCGATCCCCATTCTGCTCTACATGACCATCTACATGTTCGCCATCGGAGTATTCTCTGCGGAGGTTGCGACGAACCTGACCTATCCAACCATCGAGCTGGCAAAAGAGGTCGAAATCCCCGGCGGTTTTTTTGAGCGGGTGGAGTCCATTTTCTTCACCATCTGGATCATGACGATCTTCAACACATGTGCGATGTGGCTCGATATTACCGTGCTCAATTTATCTTCCATGTTCCACAAGGTGCGCAAAACGTTTTGGGTGCTCATTCTTTCTCCCATGATTTATTTTGTCGCGATGCTTCCGCAAAACCTGGTTGATTTCTTCGCATTTGCAGATAGCATCACTTATTTCGGAATGATCCTCGTCTATTTATGTCCGATTTTGCTGCTCCTCATCGCTGTCATACGAGGTGTAAAGGGTCATGAATAGACAGCTCACTGCTTTCTGCATCTTCCTGCTTTTATCGACTTTGCTGGCTGGATGCTGGGATCAGGTTCAAATTGAGGAACGAGGATTTGTGGTAGGCGTAGCGGTTGATAAACCTCGTACAAAAGAAGCCGAGCAGCAAGCCAAACAAGAGGCACCAGACAAACCTCAAGTAAAAGAGCGCTTTCTCGTCACCCATCAATTCGTCGTCCCCGGTGGATTGATCTCCGGCGGCCAAGGAAGCGGCGGTGGTCAAAACACAGCCAATGAGGCTTACCTCAACCTCGTATCCGAGGGAGACTCTCTTTTCGAGATTTCCCGCGAATTGGCTACCCGGACCAGCAGAACTCCGTTTTATCAGCATATGAAGATCCTGATCGTCTCCGAAGACGTTGCCCGTACGAAAAACGGTTTTGCCAGAGCACTCGATTTCTATCTACGTGATCCAGATTCCAGACGAAGCAGCAAGGTATTTATCTCAAATGGCCTCGCTAAAGAAGTACTGGAAGTCAAACCGAAAACAGAGAAGCTGCCCGCTATTTACGTCAACTCGATTGGAGAAAACGTCAAAAAAAATTCCCGCATGCTCCCAGAGGCCCGATTGGGCGATGTCCATGAGGAGCTTCTCAGTTCGTACAGTTTTGTGGTTCCGCGTATTAGACCCGAAGAGCAGGAGGTAAAATTAGCAGGCGCCGCTGTTTTTACCCATGACAATCAGTTGGTTGGTTTTCTCGGGGAAGAAGAGACGGAAGGGCTGAATTTTCTCACGGGAAAAGTTAGCGGAGGTATGGTAAAAGGCAAGTTAAAAAACAATCTTGTCTCGATGAACATCCAAGGGATCAAGCATAGCATTGAACCAGATTTACGCGATCCGCAACACATGAAATTCACGATAACTATCGAGTGTGAAGGCACATTAGCCGAGTCTTACGCCACAATGGATTCTCTGAATAACACTGCGATGGAAAAGCTTGAACAAGTGTTTGCCGAAGAAATCGAGCGAATGAGTAATGATACCATCAGGAAGGTCCATAAGCAGATGAAAGTGGATGTCATCAAGCTTGGCAACTATCTGAAGCAGCATTATTTTTCGCTTTGGAAAAAGATTCGGCGGGATTGGGAAACGGGGCAGCATCTGTATGAAAAAAGTGAAATAAAAGTTCAAGCAAAAGTCTATTTACGCAATATCGGTGCAATCAACCGTACCGAACGCCAAAACAACAGGTGATTCCATGCTCAAATTTTTAGGCGTAGTTCCTCCCTATATGACCTTCGCAGGAACGATCATGGCGTTTTTGATTCCCTATCTTTTTTTTAAAATCAATAACAAAATTCATGAGTTAGGCGATCCGCCGTGGAAGAAACGGAATAACTCCGGTTCATAAAACACCAAGCCGAAATGTACCATGTTTCGGCTTGGTGTTTATCTCATTCGATTTCAAGTTCTCGCAAT
Organism: Brevibacillus sp. AF8; assembly: GCF_021270385.1. Taxonomy (NCBI): domain Bacteria; kingdom Bacillati; phylum Bacillota; class Bacilli; order Caryophanales; family Paenibacillaceae; genus Brevibacillus; species Brevibacillus sp. AF8. Next base: position 85,059 of record NZ_JAGQDN010000023.1, read on the forward strand.
GTAATATCCCCCTTCAAATATCCGTCAAATGTCTCGATTCGCCTGCAATTGTTTTTGTTCCACTCGAAGTCTCGTAAAATTTGTTCCTCACTCCGCGTTTTTCTTCTTTTCATCTTCATGTTTTTCAATCTTTCATGTGCGTCAATCGATTTTTTGACCGATTTTTCCCATTTTCTTTTATAGATAGGACGTGTTTTTTTGACGATCTTTGCATACGTCATTCTTTCCCGTCTATGATTGAGGATGACCCGTAAAACGCGGCTTTGCTTTTGGAGCAGGGCTTTGCATTCCTTCAGCAGGTCTGGGCTTGAATCTTTTGCGTTCATTTTTGTTTCAATGTCTTTCAGATGATCCTTTTCCAGTTGCAAGCTATTCAAGTCATCATCCTTCATGGAAAAGGATTCCAAATAATTTTCATTTGCATATTTCAGCTCATCGTATTCCGTCTCAATCTCAGCATCTCGCAACTCTTGGATAAAACAGCTTCTGTATCCTTCATCAACCATTTTGTCCATCACAACAGCAGGAGCTAGCTCAAAGGCTTCTGGTTGGTCTGCATCCTCCATGGCTTCAAACTCGATAAAATCTTGTCTATTTTTCTCGTACATTTTCTCGATTGCTTTTCGAATACCCGCAGACTCTACCACCAATCCGTCTTGTACACTCCCGTAGTCCGCTACCCTTTCCCGTCCTTTCCATGCTATCGGATCTTTATTTTTCGCATGATCTGACATCAAGGCTTGATGCATGGAAAAGCGAATACCTGAAACGCCCTTCGTATCTTCCAATTCACTGGACTTCTTCGTATAGTCTTTGTCTTCTCCGCGATTTACGGAATACGACAAATGGTATCTCGCCGTATAATCACTCTCCGTATAATCCAAATTACTTTCGTCCATATTTTCTGAATATTGATCATAGGAGGAATCCCCTACCGTCGGACGACCAAATTGCCCATTGTTGAGCATCTCTGCCTTTGCCTCCCATTTGAAGGGTATTCTGACAGGAAGCTGAATTTCCCACGGCTTGTCCGCGTCTATTTTTTTCAAGATCCCCAATTTTAATAGCTGATCCTGGTCTACACTGAAGTTCAATTGATCGTATTTTACTTCTACCGTGTACTCATACTTTGTTCCAATTTTCGCTTCACGAAGCATTTCCTCGATTGTATTATTATAGGATTGTTGATTATTTTTTGTATCCTGCGGGGCTACATTCCATTCTTGATCGGCTCCTTGTCCTCTGAGGATCTGATAGCCAACCAAATGACCTCCGTCGTAGCTAGCCAATAACCCGCTGATCGCGCCTTCCCGTATGAGAATCTCTTCATTTCCAAGATTTCCAATGGCTGTTACCAACTTTAAGCCTTCACGGTCATTTTTAGAGGCACTTTTTGTAATAAGAGCGGTAACAGAATGAGGACGGTCGCATGTATCTCCCAATTCTTTTTTTGTTTTGGCAAATACCTTTGCATTCAAATTTTTTTCCCCGTACACTTCCTTTAACATCCCCCAAAAAGTAGGAAGTCCTTTATCTGCTTGCACATCCGTAAACTTCCCGTCATCTCCAACGGCTTCTTCAAAATCTTCTTGTTCGAATACATCTGGATGGTCCGCTTTCATTTTATTGAGATTCTCTTGTTTGAGTTTCCTTTGGATGATTGGCATTCGAGGTTGCTTTTGATTTTGCAACAGCTGCGTCATTGCCTTGTTTCCTACTTTTTTGGCGAGCTGTAAAACGGGTGGCAGATTTCGGGGGGAATTTTGTGGGGAACGTACATTGTCAGATAGATTTTTGCTGCTTGGCCTATGATTTTCTTTTGGGAGTAGCTCCCGATTATGGAACACCCTATCATCCCCTATTCGATTGGAGTTTCTTTCAAGAAAGGACTCACCCGTCTATCCGAGCAAGCCCTTTTCCACTTTTCCTATTGTTGTGCCAGCAAATCAGCAAACGCTTTGGCGTACGCAGGCAGATCAGGCGGTCTGCGTGAACCAACAATATGACCGTCTACCACAACCTCTTCATCTATCCAAATCGCTCCTGCATTCTCCATATCATCTTTAATGCCCGGCGTAGATGTAGTCGTTACCCCGCGTAAAATTTTTGCGGAAGCAAGCACCCACCCCGCATGGCAAATATGCCCAATTGGTTTTTTCGCCTCGTGCATCGCAACCACAAACGACAGCACTTCTGGATAGCGACGCAGCTTGTCAGGTGCCCACCCTCCTGGAACGAGTACACCTGCATAGTCGGCAGGATTGACCTCTGCCATCGCTTTGTCGGCCTCACACGGTACACCGTACTTCCCTATGTAGACGTGATTTGCCTTTGGGCCTACAAAATGGACCGTAGCGCCTTCCTCTCGCAATCTCATCACCGGATACCAGAGCTCGAGATCCTCAAATTCACTTTCGACGAAGCAAACCACTTGTTTTCCTGCAAGTCTCAATGTTCTCGCCTCCTTTTCCTTCTATACTACGCTATTGTAGCAGGTACAGAAGGAAAAGACAGTAGGTTCATGGATCAAGCATTCATTTCCTCAGGAGTAGGTATGTGCATGACGACTTTTGTCCCTTTTCCCATTTCAGAGGTGATACTCAAGGTAGCTCCAGGAATGGTATCCAATCGTCTGCGGATGTTTTGGATGCCGATGCTTCCTTTTTGATTTTCTCCTTTTGATATTTGGTACAAGAGATCATCTGCTATACCGACCCCATCGTCTTCGATCATGACCTTGATGTAATGACCTCCGTCCACAATGGTAAGCGTCACATGACCTTTTTCGTCCTTTTCGAACAATCCATGCCGGATCGCATTCTCTACGAACGGTTGGATGCTCAAGGAAGGAATCTCTTTTTCAAGAATACCTTCGTCCACGTGACATACAAAGTCGAAGCCTTCTCCAAAACGAGCCTTTTCGATATCTACATAAGCATGGATAAGCTCCATTTCCCGAAATAACGGAACGAACAACGTCGTCCGATCCATATCCAAAATATAGCGCAAGTACTGACTGAGCATGGTGATGAGATACGCTGCCTTTTCTCCATCGGTATAACAGAAAGAAATGACACTGCTTAAAGCGTTATAGAGAAAATGCGGCTTGATTTGAGCCTGATGAAACGCGTGTTCATTGCGAATTGCCTCCTGAATGGAGGTCTTCATCGAGAGCAATGTCTGCACGCGGGCAATGAGTGTCTCCGCATCAAACGGTTTGGTCACATAGTCATTCGCCCCTGCTCTATAGCCGAGTGCAATGTCTTGTGGGGTATCTCTAACGGATGCAAACAGGATCGGCAAGTCAAGAATCGAATACTGCGTTCGCAACAAATGGCACAGCTCAATCCCTGATACTCCTGGCATCATCACATCCAGAATGACGAGGTCAGGTTGGGGTTGCTCCTTGATTTTCGTCATGGCTTCTCTTGCCGAAAAGGCGGAAATGACATTATAGCGATGCTTGGAAAGGATGTTCAGCAAGGTGTGAATGTTGGATGCCTCATCATCGACAATCATGATGGTGTATTGGTGGTTATCCAATATGTTGAGAGGAATCTGCTCACTTGCCTCCCGAAGCCTCTCCTGAGCCGTTGCAGCAAGCTCCTGTGTCACCATCTGCTGCTGCCCCGTCGCTAGCGTAAGTGTCATACGGGTGCCTTTGCCCAGCTCCGAGCTCTCTACCCAAATCTCCCCTCCCATGAGTTCAACCAGCTTGCGATTGATGTATAAGCCTACGCCCATGCCTGTATACCCATCCTGTGGCAATAGTTGGTCCACCTGCTCAAAGTAATCAAAAATGGCTTCGTGCTTATCCGGTGAAATTCCTATCCCCGTGTCCTCTACAGAGATACGAACCTGTCCCCCTGCCACGCCCGCCGTTACCTTAATCGAGCCTATATTCGTATGCTTGATGGCATTGTGCACAAGATTATACATAATTTGACGAAGCCGATTCTCATCTGCATACACCCAAATGTTAGCGGGGACCTCATTTTCCAGCCGGACATCTTTCCCCAGCAGTTCGAATTGCAGTACGTCAAAGACAATTTGGGTGATGACCTTGATATCTACAATCGAGAAATGGAGGCGTAGCTCCCCGTGCTTCAAGCGAGTAACATCGAGTAAATCACCAACTAGCATGGACAGCTTGATCGATGTATCCTTGACGAGCCAAAGATTTTGTCTTTGTTTGGAAGACAACGCATTGCTCTCATCTTCTAGTAAATGGGACGTAATATTGATAATCCCGTGAAGCGGTGTCTTCATCTCATGCGAAGTATGCGTCAGAAACTCATCTTTGATCTGATTGGAAATCCTCAATTGATGGGAGAGAATTTCAGTCTTTTCATACGCATTCGTGAATCGAACGGCCAAAAGAATGTTGATGAAGGTAATGAAATAGAGGATGCCGATTTTTCCTGCAAGATCAGTGGGCACGATGTTTTCTGCGTATAAGAGACCGTCAATGAGAGCGATCGACATGGAAACACTCGCCCCAATGAAAAGCAGCAGTTCTTTTCGGTCGGACGAGTCCCTCTGACTCTTGCCAGATAAATAAATCAGCCTACCCATTATGAAAAAATGAATGATTTGCACATAAATCAAGAGAGGCCCTTTCAAATTCGTATAGAAGGAGTACGGCAAGACGAGAATGACAAGAATGTAGAGAAAAATGGGCGCTGTCAGCTTCACCAGCCAGTTGCGGGATAGAACCCTTGTATCGATGGAACAGAAAAATAGGGCGAGTAAGATTGAACTCGCAAATAGGGAGGCATCCTGTGCCTTATATGCAACTGTGAAAGGAATCGAAGGAAAGAGTTGCAGCAGCACCTTCTCACCAAAAACCATGTGATAAATACCAAGAAGAATCATATAGCTGCCGCTAAATAAATAGGTTCGCTCCCTCAAGCGGAGAAAATAAAAGCTAAGATGGTACGCAGCCATGATCCCCAGTGTTACGACAAAGGCGATATCTGTTCCGAGCAAGGTGCTGTTTAAAATGGCAATATCCTCATCCAAACCTAGTTGGATAGAGCTCGCAATCCCCCCGGTGAAAAACATGAAATTCGCCACTTGAATGACAATCTCCAGATCCTTGTCATCTGCGGAAAAAAACACGGTATAGGGCGTATTTCCTGGTTGATGGGCTTCACTCACTACAGCAGGCTGTCCACTCGCACCCTCTTCGTTTCCGTTAAGGAATAATCGGTGGGACATCCGAATGCTTTTTGTTTTCAATCCGTAGATTTGCCCGTCTTTTGGGAGCTTTACTTGTAATCGATAGGTTGCAGCGCCTTTCCTGTCGATACTATCGATGACACGGTCTCCCTTCCACGTCCCAGGTACGACCAGATACGAGACATTTGCATGTAGCCCTCGTCGAAAATCTTCAGGTGATAGCAATTCCCCCGGATATATCTCCCATTCCCCATCTAAATTGACCAAGCCTTGGCTTTGAAAATCCCAGCTCGACAAATCGAGTAATCCCCGCTTCGCCATGGGCATGTCCCGACTAGGAAAGGTTTGTATATAAATCCCGATAAATACTGCTATAGAAAGTAAAAAAACCAATCCAATCCCGGCAGGCATCAGGAAATTTCTTCGCTCCAAAAATGTATCCCCTTCCCCTACAGAGCTCGAATATAGTTTCAAGACTCCTTATGCCGATTATCAACTTCTTGTTGAACGAGACTACCGAAGCGGCTCTCCCAAGCTGATTCGCAGTGCTCTGTACAAACGTTCCAGCACGACCAAACGCGCCAACTGATAGGGATATGCTTTCTTTGGGAGTGCCAACCGCTCATTTGCCCTTAACAAGACTTCCTCTGATAAGCCAAATGAGCCGCCAATCACAAAGATAATCTCATTTTGACCCTCCGCCGACAAATCTTCAATTTGCATAGAAAGTCGCTTCGGGGTCCACAGTTCTCCTTCTCCAGTGAGGGCAATAACATACTGTTCTTGTTTGACTTGCGCGAGAATTTTTTGTCCTTCCAACTGCCTCACTTGTTCGATTTCAGAGCTGTTCATCTTTTCCATTCGGTCATCTTCTGGAATTTCGACGATGTTCATTTTGCAATACACGGCCAAGCGTTCGCTGTATGCTTCCACTCGCGGCAAGATATCATTTTTGATTTTTCCCACAGATATTATGGTGAACTGCATGAAACTCGCCTTCTTCCTTTTTCTTGGAATGATAGCAATTCGTTCTCCCAAACTTCTCACAGGATCTGTGGTTGTAATGATATCTTCCTGCTTCTTGTCTCACTGCCCAATCACGCGCGTCACCCACTCGCTTATCTCCTGAGGCGGATCCATTTCCCACTCTTGGCGATAGGCATTAGCGAATTTGGCATAGTGCTGGACGATTTTCTGTTTTTGTTCGCCCCTTGCGTAAATGCTCATCAAAGCGACATTCATTTCCTCGTGCAAAGGGTACACCGTCAAGTACTCTTCCAGCCTGCGCACTGCCTTGGGCAACTCCTCTGAGGCAATGTCTAGCTCTACCAGTTTGCACACCAGCTCCGTATACTTTTTTCGATACCGTTCTTCCAGAGGGGCTTTCCACAAGAAATCCTTGCGATCAAAAAGGGCTCCCTTGTACATTGCACACAAGTTTTCGGCTCCTCTTGCGCTTTGCCTATCCTTTAACGAAGCAAGATCGAATTGCTGGAATGCCAATAAATCGTACGTCTGATCCAACGGGTGAAATAGATAACCTTCACCCGTTTTTTGTATATCGATGCCGAGTTCTTGCTCTTTCATGATTTTCTTCAGGCGGTACATGGTATTGTGCAGGTTATGCGTGGCTCTGCTTTCGTCCATCTCCGGCCATAAAAGATCAGTCAGATGCCACTTGCTGATATCCTCCCTGGGATGACAGAGAAAGTAGGCAAACAGCTCCTCACTCTTTCTCGTTGGCCATCGCACAACTTCGCCTCCTGCATTGCGCACGTCCATACCACCAAAGCATTGGATGGAACTATTCTTCATGGGATGTTTGATCGGAGTCGTCATTTGTAGCTGTTTGACTAACCGATTCGTCACCCGTTCAATGGCAGCAGGCGTAATCGGTTTTAAAATATAGTCAAACGCGTATACCTTAAACGCATCCAACGCGTACTGCTTATAGGCAGTCGTAAAAATAATTTTTGTGTGCTCAGACAACTCGTTTATTTTGGAACCTAGCTCAAGTCCGTTCATTTTTGGCATTTCTACATCTAAGAACGCCACATCAGGGCATAGATCGGGCAGACAAGCGAGAGCCTCTAGTGGATGTGTGAATGCTCCAACGATCGTATAGTGATCGTTTTGTCCGATGACATGCTTCATGAGATCAAGGATAGGCTTTTCATCTTCCACTATCATTACCTTAATCACTGTCGTCCTCTCCTTTGGCAGGCTTTGTTTGTCCTGATGCTTCCATACAATCTTCCCTATCTATTGTCGGTATAATGGACAATGATTGTAAGAACAAAAAAAAGTGAGAAACAGGCCTACTCACTGTTCCCCACCTTATAACGAAAACCATATGTATAGATTGCTGGTGCCGGTAGAGGGACTTGAACCCCCACGGTTTCCCTCACGATTTTGAGTCGCGCGCGTCTGCCAATTCCGCCATACCGGCTTATTCAAAATGAAAATGGTCGGGAAGACAGGATTCGAACCTGCGACCCCTTGGTCCCAAGCCAAGTACTCTACCAAGCTGAGCTACTTCCCGATTGCCAGCCATATCGGACCTTCTCTCATTCGACAACTTCCGATAAGTATCGCAACACTTACATACTATACAGTCAAATTGAACCAATATCAATACCGGATTTTTTTGGAATATAGTCATTTTTTCCTGGTATTGAACTTCTCTCTTCTTGGAGTACAGATTTTCCCACATGGTATTTGCCGTTTCAAGAAATCTTGCGGAAGGTTAAAAGGATAATCCAGCGGATGACGCCCTACAATGATCCAACGCCCATTTGGAAGCTTTTTCAACTGATACACACGGAAAAATCGATCACTGGAATCGAAGGCAAACCATACCACAAGTGTCGCACGCTTGCTGCCCGAAGACAGGACCTGTGATTTTACAATCGGTGGCGCCCCTATCGTATCCCCTACCGGGATCGCGAGTCGTCCGTTTATTCGCCGCAAATCAAGATTGCCGATCACTCGATTTGCCAGACAAGGGGTCATGAATTTTTGCAGGAAACGGCGAATTTTCAACTTGGAATTGAACCGCTTTGGCAAAATAATTCCGCGATCCCCCACCCGCTTATGCGCTGAAAAGATAATCGTAAAGAATGCTTGCTCTGCCAATCGAATGACCTGCACCCATTGCTTTTTCATCTGACGTCCCTCCCCCTGTCAGACTATGCATCACGGGAGGAAAACGGTTGGACGCGTATCCATATACATAAACCGTTGCATGAGGGACAAATTAATACGGTGTTCCCATCATCAAAACCCGCAGGAGGTATAGCAATGCCTAGCCAAATTAACACTGACTCACTAAAAAAAGCAGAGGCAGCAACCACGCTGGCAAAAAATATGATTACGCAAGCGATCGAGCAATCTGCAGCCAATCCACAGCTCGCCGAAGAAGCCTTGAAACAAGCGTCACAGGAAATTGCCCAAGCGCAAACGATGGTGTCCCAAGTCCAATCCTCGCTGCAAACCCAAGCGCAAGCTCAACAAAGTCAATCCTAAACACATGCAGGCAGACCCGGAATGACTGGTGGTTTGCCTGTTTTCCCCATACAATAGCAATAGTTGCAAGATGAATGCTAAAAAGGTGGGGGACGTATTGCCGCAACTCCAAGGATTGAATCATTTGCTTTTCTCTGTCTCTAATCTGGAAAAATCTTTTTGTTTTTACCGGGATGTCCTGCATGCCAAACCACTCGTACGAGGTCGCAAGCTGGCTTACTTTGACTTAAATGGCTACTGGTTGGCGCTAAACGAGGAACCTGACATCCCACGCAATGAAATTGCTCACTCCTATACACACATGGCCTTCACTATCACAGAAGAGTCATTTGACGAGTGGTACGCTCACTTGGAAAAGCATGGCGTTACCATTTTGCATGGACGGGATCGTTCGGAGCGGGATAAGCGCTCCATTTATTTCACCGACCCTGATGGGCATAAGTTCGAATTACATACAGGCACTCTCCAGGACCGTCTCGCTTACTACCGGGACGAAAAGCATCACATGAACTTTTTTGAATAATTGATGATGTTGCCCATTTCTTAACATTCTTTTCACAAAATCATAATAGTTCCAAAGATTCAACCCCATACGTGAATGCTATAATCTATAAAGTACTTATGGCCTATTCCCCTTGTGAATAGGCCCGTTTTTCGTAAACATATGGAGGGATTTTATGTTTGGTAAGCGTGGCGTCCAGACCGTTACCGCCTCAATTCAAAAAAGCGATGTCCAAATGTCCGATCAGCTAACGGGGAAGGTTCATTTTTTGCAAATGAATCAGACAGACCTTGATCGGCTGAAACAAATTGAACCACTCCTAACAGAACACCTAGAGGCCATTACAGAACGTCATTACCACATGCTTCGCCAATATTCCCATCTTATGCAGACGATCGAAACGCATACGACGGTTGACCGATTGGCCGTTTCCTTTCGTCACTATTTGCAATCGCTTCCACACGCCAAACTAGACGAGGCCTATGTTGCCGGGCGCAAGAAAATCGGAGAGGTCCACAGCAAAATTGGACTTGCGCCAGAATGGTATACGGGCTCTTACTTGCGGGTCTATGAATATTTGATTCCCGCAATCGTCAACACCTATTCGAAGCGTCCCCAGGAATTATCTTCTGTCCTGTTGGCACTCCTGAAGATCATCACGCTTGATTCGCAAATTGTCCTCCAATCGTATCAGGAAGACAATGATTACAAAGTCATTGATCGCCTGGGCGAAGTTCTGGAGTTAGTGATTAAGATCGATAAATTCAAGCATGTGCTGGACACGCTTGAGGATACGACTGAGGAAGCTGGCAATGTGGGATCTGCTGCTGAGCAACTAAGTGAATCTGTGCAAAAAGTGGCTCAATCAGCCGTCTCTGTCGCAGAGAGTGCTTCTACTACAATCGAGCAAGCGGCGATGGGCAAGGATATTATCCAAGAGTCATTAACCAGCTTTCTTTCCATGGCAGAGGAGTTCCAAGAGATGCAAACAAAAACTTCTCAATTAATGACATCCATCGCAGAAGTTTCTCAGGTTGTCCAAGTCATCCGCAATATAGCCGATCAAACCAATCTGCTTGCATTAAATGCGTCGATTGAGGCAGCTCGTGCCAACGAACACGGGCGGGGCTTTGCTATCGTGGCAGATGAAGTACGAAAGCTCGCAGAACAGACCAAGCAATCCGTTCAAAGCATTACAACCACAATCACCAACGTTCAGAATGAAGCTGTCCAGGTAAAAGAAACGGCCACTCTCATGAGCGACCATTTTAACGATAAAATGATTCAGACACGGGATGCGATAAGGATACTAGGAGATATTGTGCAAAACATTGAGACTGTCGGGCATTCCACCGGACACATCGCAGCATTGGCACAAGAGCAGTCTGCTGCCACAGATGATATTTCAATGCGCATATCGCAAGTCCTGACGAATATGGAGCAGGTCTCTTCGCACGTCTCAAATGTAGGTAAAAACGTCTATGATGTTGGCGCTGGCATTAACAGCCTTCACAAGCTGAGCATCACACAAACGAGCCAATTAAAGACCAAGCATTATTTGCGAATCGTAAAAACCGATCATCTCTTATGGAGATGGTGGCTGTACAACTTCATGCTTGGGTATCACCACATTGATGAAAAGGAAATCGTCGACCATCATCAATGCCGCTTGGGGATTTGGTATGACGAGGCCCTGAACAATCCTTCCTTGAGCACCTTGCCCTCTTTCAAGCAATTAGAAGCACCTCATCGACAGTTCCACGAAACGGTTCGGCGGATTTACCACTTCGTCAAGCAAGGAAAACTAGAGGAAGCAGAAGCTACGTTTGATACGCTAGAAGATATCTCACAACGCATTCTCAACGTACTGGATCAGTTAGCCGAAGAAGTTTCCTAATGCTATTATCTATTTCGCTTTTTCTTGCCAGGCTGCCTTTTGGAGGCAGCTTTTTTTGTTTGGACACGGTTTAACTCCCCGGGAGATAGCGGTCTAGTGCGAGCGTTTGTTTGCCTGACTCTTTTGGCTTTAGGAACCGACCTGCCGGCTCTCCCTGCTGCTCTTGCTATCCCGACGCCAAACGCTTGCAATGCCCAGACAACCGGATACGAAATCGAGAGCCTCCCATTGGCTGAACCAGCAAAATTCACAGCCGCCGCGTAATTGCCCGCAGTCAGCCAAACAGAGCCGGAATCTCCAGGCAAGGAGATGGGAACCGTACTTCTGATGACCGTCTGATTCTGAAAACGGATGGTCCCCAGTCCTCCGTAGTTCCCGTAACTCACATCAATATCAGTGTGGATCGATTCAACCGTTCCCCATGCCAGCCCTGATGAACGGCCCACCTTTTTCAATCTACGCCCGATGCCATACGAGCGAATTACACCTGGTACTCTGCCCACTGTTGCATAACGAGGGGCAAGGAGTCGATTGGAAGTAGGGATACTAATCGCTGCATCCATTCGATTACCTGCATTTTTTCGAAGTCGAACATACCGATACAAGCGTCCGATTCGATCTCTTCCTGAACGGCCTCCGTCTGCTCCACCTGGCTGGATGGTCTCGGTATAGCCGCTCGTATTGTTACGATTCAGGACATGATTATTGCTCAGTACAAATCGCTGTCCTCTTCGCGCAACGATTAAACCAGCCGTTCCGGACGCCCCTGGGTAGCCGATACTATATCCAGCGATCACAGGTCTGATTCTTCTGCGATAATTCGTTGCAGAGGGACGTACAGCAGGATGACACTGGCACGGTCCAGAGGTGACGGTACGAACAGGAACAGATACACGGGCTGTCGCCACCTGCCTTTTGACAAGGACGCAACTTGGGCATCTCTTCTTCACGGCGTCACTTGCATTTACGGTATACATCACAATGCAGGCGCCGCCTTTTTTGTTTTTTCCGTTTGCGTAGCCAATCCCGATGCCAATTACGCCCGGCATCCGCTTCCACCTTTTGAGCAAATGCTTCTTGGCCAGGAGCGCTTCCTGAAAGGTTGCCATGGCACCCCTTCCTTTCGGGAGATAAGTTTGTTTTACATGGTCATCGTATGTAAAACTTGGCCAGCACTGTTGGACGCTTGTCATTGCCGGGAAGCCTTTTTTAAAAACCTCTCGGTCGGGCTGTAGTAGTGGGAGAAAACAAGAGAAAACGCTCAGATTCTAGGGCCACCCCCTGTGGGATGGACTGCCCGGCTCCATGAAAAAAAGCGAAACC
>NZ_JAGQDN010000024.1:0-96402 GCF_021270385.1 Brevibacillus sp. AF8
TAGACTCATTAACGCTTTCGCTGTTCAGTTTTCAAAGAGCATTTTTTGTCGAACGCTTCATATCTTATCACGTTCGTTATTTGCGAGTCAAGAAGTTTTTTATCGAATCTCGTTTTCTTTTCTCGCATTTTGTCGTCGTTTTTGGCGACAAGGAATAATCTATCACATCTAAAAATAGAATACAAGAGTTTTTTACTAGTTTTTTTAAAAAAAGATAGCGAAAATAAAAAAAGCCCCTATAAAAATAGGGACTTTAACAGGCTTACTGTGCTGTATACCCGCCATCAATGACGACAGCCTGACCCGTGACACCTGACGCTTTCCTGCTAGCTAAAAAGGCAGCATAGTTCGCTACTTCTTTTACTTGCAGCAGTCGCTTCTGCGGCACCAGCGGGTAGATGACCTCTTCCATCACCTTTTCCAACGGCACATTTCTTGTCTTAGCCAAATCCGCTAATTGGTTTTGTACCAACGGCGTATCGACATACCCCGGACAAATGGCATTTACCGTAATACCAGCCGCTGCTCCTTCAAGAGCTGCAACTTTGGTGAGCCCGATGACTCCGTGCTTGGCACTATTGTAAGCCGCCTTCCCTGCAAAGCCAATCAAGCCGTTGATTGAAGCCATATTGATGATACGGCCATGGCCTTGTTGCTTCATAATGGGGAACGCGTGTTTAATCGCCACAAAAGGCGCTGTCAGCATAATACTGAGCATTTGTTCAAATTTTGCAGTCGGAAACTCTTCTATTGGAGAGACAAATTGCAATCCAGCGTTATTCACCAAAATATCGAGTCTGCCAAAAATCTGGACTGTCTGCTGAATGCACTCCTGTATTTGTACCTCATCGGTGACATTACAACCAAAGCTGATGGCTTCGTGACCTTCCTTCTGCAATTGAGCTGCTGCTGCTTCCGCTGATTCCCCATTCAAGTCCAGTATGACGACCTTCGCCCCTTCCTCGGCAAACGTCCGGGCAATCTCCAGACCAATACCACTTGCAGCCCCTGTTACTACTGCAACTTGTTGCTCCAACAACTTCTCCATATCCTACTATCTCCTCTCCTGCTCCTCATTTTCTCTGTCTATAAACCGGCTGATCTCTGATGAAAATTAGAAAATGGACACCGCAAATGCCAGGATGAACACGACAGCCGTTTTCAAAACCGTAATCGCGAAAATGTCTTTGTACGATTGACGATGAGTCAAGCCAGTAATCGCGAGCAGTGTAATGACCGCTCCGTTATGCGGCAATGTGTCCATACCACCGGAAGACATCGAGGCAATACGGTGCAGCAGCTCAGGGCTGATTCCCGCAGCACTCGCCATCTCCAGATATTGCTTGCCCATAACCTCCAGCGCGATCGACATACCGCCCGAAGCTGAACCTGTCACACCTGCCAGTACGTTAACAGCCAGTGCCTCAGAAACCAAAGGATGATCACTAGCTCCCATTATCCAGCCTTGGATGAGCTTGAAGCCCGGCAATGTTTTCACAACGTTTCCGAATCCAACTTCGGAAGCAGTATTGAAGATCGCCAAGAGAGAGCCCATCGCGGCTGCAGTCAACCCACTAGCCAGTTTGTTTTTGACTTGCTTCACATTGATTAAAAGCGCAGCAATAATTCCGAGACAGAGCGAAATAATCAGTGACCAAGAAGATACAACGTTTTTCACTTTCTCAATCTTAAATGATTCTTTGAGGATCGCTGGATCGTACCACGTCTCTACTGTCCAAATCCCTCTGCTGAACATATAGTTACCCACGAGCACCAACGCCAACGGGAGAATCGCGACCCAGATGTTCAAATACGATTCATTTTTGATCAACTCTGGTTCGTTCGTATGTCCCTCGCCGTAGCCTTCCCCAGCAGCGACAGCCTGCTTGCGTCTACGCTCCAGCCATAGCATCCCGCCAATGAAAACCATAATGGCGCCAATCGTTCCAACAACAGGTGCAGCATAAGCATCCGTACCGAAATAAGTCGTAGGAATGATGTTTTGAATTTGTGGTGTACCTGGCAAGGCGTCCATCGTATACGTAAAAGCACCGAGCGCAATCGTTCCTGGAATGAGACGCTTTGGAATATTGGCTTCACGGAAAATCGCAGCAGCAAACGGGTACACAGCAAATGCCACAACGAACAAGGAAACCCCGCCATACGTCAAAATGGAACAAGCCAAAACGACAGCCAAGATCGCACGATTGGAGCCAAGTGCCTTCACAATCGTGTGGGCAATGGAAGAGGCAGCACCGCTCAACTCCATGACTTTTCCGAAAATGGCACCCAGTAAGAAAATAGGGAAGAATGATTTCACATAGTTTGCTGCATTCGTCATGAAGGTTTCGGTGTAGCTTGGCAGCAGAGAGATCCCGGAAAGGACAACGGCCAGCAGCGTAAAAATAGGAGCAAATACGATAACAGGATAGCCCCGATACGCAAAAAACATCAGGAGACCGAGCGAAATCAAGATGGATAACACTTCGATGATCATAGAATTCTCCTTTCAATTTTCTCCTCCGCTTACAGAGGAAATTGTGTCGATTCACTTGAAGAAAACGCTTTCAAACCCAACTTATTTGCATGGACCATGCCAACCTCAACCGATTCCTGAAAAATCGTTCAACCATCCCCTTTCATCGTGCCTTGACTGTTGGTAAGCAGATGATAACGCTTGCATTTTTTCCGGATTTCCGGAATTTCTCGTCCGGTTTTATGGAATCTAGCAAAAAATCCGCCACTTTTTAGGGAATTTACTCAAGAAAGGCTACTGGATTTTTGCGGGACGTCATCTTGCTCTATTCCAGAAAACCGGAATCTACCAAAACGTTGTACCTACAGATGAAAAAAGCCGCGAACCTGGCTCAACACCACATCCCCGACTTATACACGCCTCGTGTTACTGATACTTCTCCCATTTTTCGTAAAAGCTGGACTTGCTGATTTGCAACAGCTTGGCGGCGGCAAGCTTGTTCCCCCCTGCTTGCTGCATCGCTTGGCGAAGCGCTTCCTGCTCAGCCTCTTCCAAGACTTGTTTCAATGGTCGAACGGCATGAGTTGGACCCGACAAGGATGCGGGCGTCCCTTCGTCAGATACAGGCAGCCAAATATGCTCCTTTTTCAAGACATCGTCTTCCATTAGATGCAGGGCTCGTTCCAGCACGTTTTTCAACTCCCGTACATTGCCTGGCCAGGAGTAGCCTCGAAGCACGTTCCATACCTCTTCATCAATGGCCCTAACCGCAACACCAGTGGACTCGCCAAGCTGTTTGAGCAGATTCGAAACCAGCTCTGGCAAATCCTCCAGACGCTCGCGCAACGGAGGGATCGAGAGTGACACGACATTCAACCGATAATAGAGGTCCGCCCGAAACTTCCCTTCCTTGATGCTTTGAAGCATATCCGAATTCGTGGAAGCGATCACCCGCACATCGATTGGCGTCGTCCTTACAGCACCTACCCGCTCGACTTCTTTTTCCTGCAACACACGCAGTAGCTTGGCTTGCAGCGGCAACGGCATGTCCCCGATCTCATCCAGCAAAATGGTTCCGTGGTTGGCTAGCTCGAACTTTCCTTTTTTTCCGCGGCGAACAGCTCCGGTAAACGCACCTTCTTCATAGCCAAACA
This sequence comes from Brevibacillus sp. AF8, assembly GCF_021270385.1. Lineage (NCBI taxonomy): Bacteria > Bacillati > Bacillota > Bacilli > Caryophanales > Paenibacillaceae > Brevibacillus > Brevibacillus sp. AF8. Next base: position 3,631 of record NZ_JAGQDN010000024.1, read on the forward strand.
GCTCTGATTCGAGCAAAGAATCCGGAATAGCGGCACAATTTACCCGAATGAAAGGACCCATTTTGCGCTTGCTCTCGGCATGAATGGCGTGGGCAAACAGCTCCTTGCCCGTCCCGCTCTCACCCGTGATGAGCACAGTCGAATCGCTTTTCGCAACTTTCTGAGAAAATTTTTTAAGCTCCTGCAGCTTCTGACTGTACCCAACGATTTGGTCAAAGTGATAGGTAGCCCCCATCCGCCGCCGCAGCTCTTTCTTATAATAGGTCAATTCGTCCTTCAACTGAGCAACCATCGCAGCCAAGGCTGTGAGCTCTTGCACATCCTGGAACAGCACCGTTCCCAGAACCGCAATCACTTTTCCTTCGTCCATAATCGGGATGCGATGCGCAATCATGTTCTGGCCTTTTATTTGCTGAATGTCGGCGATCTCGGCAACGCCAGCCTGACCGACAATATGCATCCGCGTGTTTTCGATGACATCCGTCACTGGCTGTCCGATCACGTCCTGTACATTAAGAAATTCCCGATAGCTCCGATTCAATAAGAGTATTTTTCCGTCCTTGTCCGTTACGATCATCGGTTCATGGGCATTTTCAAAAACGACCTCAAGCAATTTGCTCATCTGCTGGAGATTCCAATCCAAAACCGGCTCCCCCTTTGTCTCAATGCTGCTGTGTCGAACCCTCGCTCACTACTCGTTACGCCAAAATTATACAGGAACAATCAGGGGCGGCGTTGTAATTGCTTGACCAATCGCTTGGGAGCCGCGCACATATAGCCTTCCCGTATGTAATCCTCGATTTCACCATAGCTTGTCACGTTTTTGTCCAGGATGGAAACCCAGCCGTGATGGCCGATGTACGGCGTCTTATAAAAATGCTCCTGCGCAAGCAAAATCTCTTGGGTCGTCTTCAGCACCTTCACAGAAAAGGAGGGGCCTTCGGTGCCCCCCTCTCCCAAAATGACAAACGGCTTGTCGTTTACACGAAACGATGTATGTCCAAAAGCGTCTACCTGCTCCGTTACTTCTGGCAACCGCATCGCCAGCTCGCGAACAGCAGCTACCATCTTCAAACCTTCCATAGAAGAAATCTGTTCGTGCACCATCTGTTCCAAGCCTCCCTTTGCTTCCAAACACTTATACACCAGTCTGTTCTGTACTTTGCACCACGTTTCCTTCTCTCATACGATAAAGTGGCAAAATAAAGCTGAGACCAATGATCATCAGGAATGCGGCGATCCCATAAATGACTGCGAGCGGAAGATACAGCTTCAATACCCCCGTAATACTCATCATGACGACCATGGAGCCTGTAAACAACGGGGTTAGTATCCCATTCACCCGACCGATAAAGGTACTGTCTGTGTTTTTAAGCAGCATGGTGTTGATCCCAATTTGAATGGAGGGCAAGAGCAATCCCGCGATGAACTGAGCAACAAGCGTCAACCACAGATTCGTAGACATCCCGCAAATCGCTACTGCGACCGCGTTTCCAAGGAGTCCCATGACCAACAGCTTTTGCGGTGGAATCGTTTTGGCGGCTGCCATCGTCATGGCCCCTCCAGCAATCATCCCCACACCTTGGGCGGTGATTAACCATTGCAAGCTTTCTTTTGGCAATTGCAGTTGTTCGGTCACAATAAAAATCCCAAGCGGCTGAATCATTCCCAATGAGAAGCCCACAGCCAAAAAGCAAAAGCCAAGCATTGACAATACGCGACTGGAGAACACATACCGAATCCCGCTAACCATCTCGCCAAGCAGTGCCGTTTCTTGCTGCTCTCCTTTCTCGATGCGATCTGGCGGCAACAAATACAGGACACCGGCCGCAGATAGAAACGCAACCGCAGTGATGACCATGGCAACCTCCATCCCCCATTGCTGGAACACAAACGTACCGACAATCGGACCAAATACCATGAAGATCGCGAAAATAGTCTGGTATGCGGACATTCCTACCTGGAGCTGTTCACCAGGTACATGCAGCTTGAACAGCTTCATTCCGGACGGTTGGGAAAACTGAGAGAGAATGGCTGAAATGAGTGTGGCAAAAAAGATAGCCTTCCACGAGCCGAAAACGAAGGTAAGCAGCACTCCGACAACCGATAGAGCACTAAGCACCTCACACCAGACCATCGTTTTTCTCGGTTGCCAGCGGTCGGCAAACGTACCAGCAAGAAAGGAAAACAGAAAAATTGGCGCATACTCCGCCACAGAAATCATGGATACCGCGAACGGATCTCCTCCTGTATGATCCATCACAAAGAGCAGAATCGCCATGTTGCGAACCCATACTCCGATTTGCAACAGAAATGCTGATAACAAAATAGCCCTGACATAGCGGTTTTTCAAAACATTTGACATAAAAAAGCCTCCTTATCCATTGCGATCTGGACAGGAGGCTACGCATATTATCGTCAAAAAGACATAGAAACCCTTTGGTGAGTCTAAAAAGGATCTACCATCTATTCGCCAATATGCACATACTACCCCTATCCAAAAACGCATCGTTTTATCCGATTAGTTTTGTGGAAATAGGAGTTAGCAGATCATTGGCTTAATGGTCACCCTTTCTTGTAGAATGATCCAAGGGTACCACAAAAAGTAATCCTGTGACAAGAAAAATTCACTTGATCTTGTCCTATGCTTTGTCGACAAGCGTGATGCGCTTTGTTGCAGGAATGCGCGGCTGAGCATTAGGGATCGCGGCTGGATAACCGATATGCAAGTTCCCCAGCACCTTCTCTCCTGGTCGAATGCCCATCGCTTCACGGAATTCCGGCTCGTGTATCCACGGGTACGTCTCCCACGTCAGACCGATGCCTTTTTCCCACACCAGCAAGCTAAAGTTATGAATGACAATGCTGGTCGAAGCGAAGTCGTCCTGACGGGTAATCAGGTTCGGACTTTCTTCCATGATGACCGTCATTAGCATCGGAATCGCCATAATTTTATTGTAAAACTTCTCGCCGACTTCTTTCTTTTTCGCCGGATCAATCTCCCGCTTTTCCTTCATGATCCGTACGGCCTCGGCGATTCTTCTCTTGCCTTCCCCGTACGTCACGATAAAGCGCCACGGCTGTGTCATGTGATAATTCGGCGCCCATACGGCTGTATCCATCAGTTCTGTAACCAACCCAGGGTCTACCTCCCGATCTGTAAAGCGATGAATCGAGCGGCGCTCTCTAATCAATTTGGCCAGTTCCATTTCTTTCTCCTCCTTCTCATTCCAGAGCCATTGCAACGCCCCCGGAAATCTGGCGTTTGCATATTTGCTCAAATGATCCGCCCCTTCTTCCATAAACAGGACGAGCTGATCTGCTGTGAAGCCGCTATCAGCCAATATCTGATGCGCTTCTTTTGTCAGCGGGACCATTTGCTTCTGGATGTTCTGTTTTTTAGCACCTTCCTGACTGCCAACATCCATGTAGATGCGCAGTTCGGGATGGTACATTTTCTTTTCCCGCATAAACGGAACCATACCTTCATACCAATACGATCCCGAGATACTGCCGATTTTCGTGAAAACATCCGGATATTGGTGCGCAGCGTACATCGAGATCAAGCCACCAAGCGAAAATCCGATGATCCCTGTTTTTTCCGGCCTAGGGTCTGTCCTGTACTTGCTGTCGATATACGCCTTGCATTCATTGGCGATGTAAGAAAGATACGCATCTCCTTGCCCGCCAAAATCAATGTTGCGCTCAGGCGAGATCGCTTTGGAAAACCAGGGCGTATAGTCATCCCGGCGGTTTTCTGGTTGGATGCCGACGAGAATCAGCTCAGGAATTTGTCCCTCTGCAAACTTGTCTTCGATTACATCGAGTGCAGTACTGAACGCAGGATCAAACAAGTCACCGCCATCATGGACATACATGACGGGAAATCGGGACGTACTCTTGTCATAGGATGGCGGCAAATATACGAGCAGTGCCCGGTAATGGCATACGTCTGCAAACAATTGTCCCTTCACAATTTGCACGTCCCCTCTTTATTTTTTTCTTCTACTTAGTAAATAGAAGAAATACGGTACACCGATGATCGAAATGACGATACCCACTGGCAGTTCAAGGGGGGTGAACACAGTTTTGGCGATAAAATCCGCTGCCACTACCATGAGCATCCCGATTGTCCCTGACAGGGGGAGAACATACCTGTGCTGGATTCCCGTCAAACGCTTCGCAATATGCGGTGCCATCAAACCGACGAATCCGATGCCTCCGGAAACCGAGACACACGCGCTCACGATCCCGATACTCGACAGCAGGAGAATATTGCGCTCCTTTTCGACGGACACACCGAGATTCTTGACAGATTCCTCGCCCAGTTGAAGCAAATCGAGAATATGCACCTTGCGCATCAAAACAGGAATGAGTATGACTAGCCATGGCAGCATCCCCGCAATATGCGTCCAGTTGGCACTCCAAATACTGCCCGAGAGCCATACGGTTGCCATTTCAAAATCATTGGGATTCATTTTTAACGAAAGATACAGAGACACAGCACCCAATCCCGAGCCAATTGCGATCCCCACCAAAATCAGTCGTTGTGGGTCAAGCGCCCCGTTACGCCAGGCGAATAGATAAATCAGTCCAGCCGCAAGCAATCCGCCTGTCAAACCGAACAAAGGCATGGCCATAATGGAATACCAGCTCGCATCCATGAATTGTCCACCGAAGAAAAACATAAAGGCGACGATAGCGGCTCCTGCCCCAGCATTAATGCCCAAAATCCCCGGATCAGCCAGCCCGTTACGGGTGATCCCCTGAATAACGGTACCAGCGACCCCCAAGCCAAATCCGACGAACGCCGCAATAACGATCCGCGGCAGACGAAAATCGAAAATCACCAAATCGTATTCCGCTACAGGATCGATACGCAATAACGTCTGGATGACATCCAACACCGTCATGTCGAATACACCGTTGGTCAGGCTGATATAAATCGCCAGAAAAATCAAGGCGATATTGACCAGTAACAGCAAACGAAATCTAGCTTTTCGATCAGGCATGCTTTCCCCCTCCTCTCTTGTAAATCAAATAGAGGAAGAACGGAACGCCAATAAAAGCCGTTACCACACCGATTGGGGTCTCAAATGGACTGTTCATAAATCGGCTGAGAACGTCAGACAAGGCCAGGAAAATGCCGCCCAGTAATCCCGCACATGGAATGATCCACCGATAATCGAGACCTACCAAAAAGCGAGTAATATGCGGAATAATCAGCCCGACAAAGGCGATTTTTCCTGCCAACGCTACGGAAATGCCTGTCAGAATGACAACAGCGGTCGTTGCCAGCACTTTGACCATCACCGTTCTCTGTCCGAGGCCGCGAGATACTTCGTCGCCCAAGGACAAGATCGTGATCGATTTGGACAAAAGAAGCGCCAGGACTATACCGACGATGGCAAAAGGAACCGCCAGCTTCACCAATTCAGGCTCCAAGAGATGCAGCCTTGCATTGTACCAAAAGCTAACGTTTTGCGAGACTTGAAAATAAGTAGAAATCGCGGCTGAAATGCTGCTCAAAAAGGTGCCCGTAATTGTGCCAATGACCGCCATCCCTACTGGCGTCAAGCCATTCGGCAATAGTCGCGAAAAAGCGAGAACCATCGCAACCGCAAGTGCTGAACCGATCAGGGACATGGTAATCATCGTGACGCTCGTAGCGGATGGAATGAAAACCATGCACAGCGTAACAGCAAAGACCGAACCGTCAGACACGCCCATTATAGAGGGGGACGCGAGGTAATTCCTCGTCATCCCCTGCATCAACGCTCCTGATATCGCTAAGAATGCTCCGATCATGAGTGCGCCCAATACTCTTGGCAAACGAGAGTGCATGACAATTTGATGATCGACATTCCCTTCATTAAAGGCAAAGAAAGCTTGATAAATGGTCCCGGGATCAATCGACTTGGCTCCGTAATGAATGGAGAGCAAGATTGTAAGGAGGATCACCACTGGCGAAACAGCTAGTATGATCATAGAAGTTGCTTTTTTGGATTGCATAGCCTACCCTCGCCCACTTTTACTTGGCAGACAATTTTTCTACAGCCGCCTTCAGGAATTGTGTTTTGCTCCAGGCAGTACCGCCTTGTGCGAGAGGATCCACCACGTTTACGTAAACATTGCGGTTTTTCACTGCATTCACGCTCTTCCAAATCGGGTTGTTCTGCAAATCTTCCAATGCGTTTGGCTTGTCTTTATTCTCGTCTGGAGAGAATTGAATGAATAGGTAGTCCGGGTTGATTTGGCTGAACTTTTCCATGGAGATAATTTCTTGTGCCTTCGCCGCTTTTACTTCTTCAGGTGCAGTCAAACCAAGGTCTGTGTACAGAGCCGGGTTGAAGAACACCTTCTCTGGATAGATGTTGATGTTTCCTTGGCGCAGACGAATCACCAACACTTTTTTATCCTTCATGCCGTCGCCCAACTTTGCTTTTGCCGATTCAATTCCTGCTTTATATTCATTGAGCGCTTTCTCTGCTTCGGCTTGCTTGCCAGTCAGTTCACCCAACAATTGCAGGTTTGCTTCCCAGTTGGTCGAAATGTGGGAAACAGGGAAAGTAGGCGCAATCTTGTTCATTTTCTCGACTGTTTCTGGTGGGAACTTGCTGCTACCGAGGATGACGTCCGGCTTCAAGGACAAAATCGTTTCCAGATTCGGTTGTGTTTTCTCCCCGATGGATTTGGCTTCGCCCGTAATCGATGTAAACATCTCCGGGAATTTGCCGCCGACAGAAATCGCTCCTACCGGGTTTACGTTCAATACAAGGGAATCTTCCATGGACTCCATGCTGCCTGCAATGACGATTCGCTCTGTTTTGCTAGGAACGGTATATTCTTTATCCAAATATTTAATCGTGCGTGTCTCTGCTTTATTAGCTTCATCGGCCGGCTTTTCTGCTGTAGCTGTTGTCGCAGGTGCTGGAGTAGTCGTGTTATTCGTTGCTTCTTTTCCTCCGCCGCATGCTGTCAGAGCCAATGTCAGCGCTGCAATGCTCAAGCCCAGGTATATCTTTTTCATTCTTGAAAGACCCCTCTCAGAAATGTACTGTTTCACTCCAGTTTAGTGATAACGATTATCATTCGTGATTATAAAGCATCCACTCCTGCCCGACCATGGACGAAATCCAGAATCAACATGGACGATCTCCTGAAAATAATCGCACACTCTCTTCCACGATCCGTTCATGAGCCGTTGCCGAGTATTCTCGCCAAGGGTCTGACATAATGACATGCGCCCGATTGTTGCGGACTGCTTTGATCTCTTGCCATGGTCCCGATTCTTTCAAGGCCTGGAAGCATGCCAACGTTTCAGCCTCTTGGCAAACCAACAGCAGCAAGCGATCTGGCGCGAGTGCAACCAATTCTTGTACAGTCACAAGCTGGTCGTATTCATTCAGCTTCGAAACAAAAGCGGGTTTGACTTGCAGATCCTGATAAAACACTTCATTCATACTGCGATTGCAGTGGACATAGAGCTGATTTTTCAAAATCCGCACGATGAGCACCGTTTCATCGCCTAGAGCGTGTTGAAGCTGTACCCTGGCTCGCTTCACCTTTTTCTCATACTCGCAAAGCCAATGATGGGCTTCCATGGACTCACCCAAGAAGTCTGCCATAAGCTGAAGTTGTTCTTTCCATCCCCGCTCTTCAAAGGGTACGTACAACGTGGGCGCAATCTCGTTCAGTTGCTTCTGTTCCTGCAAACTCGTCTCGTCCAAGCCAATGATGACATCCGGCTTGGCATCGCGAAGCATTTCGATGTTGGCTTTCCAATTCTGATTGATTCGAAACGCACTCAGATGTACCGGGATATCGTTTCGATAGCTGTGATGATAGTAAGCCGTCCATTTCGGGTGCAGTGGCGCCGCGTAAGGGATCATTTTTAAAGCCAGCAAATGCCCGATGATGGTCGAGCCGTACGCCGCAATTTTTCGTTGGCGGCTTTTCATATAGAGAGTCGGTGAAACTCCGACAGCTTTCTTGAATTTTCGACTAAAGTAAAACTCGTCGTTGTAGCCCACTTGATGAGCGATATCGCGCAGCTTGGCATGCGACTGAACCATCATCTGCTTCGCCCGGCTGATGCGAAGCTCTGCCAAATAATCCATAGCGGAGATGCCATACGTTTTTTTGAACAGATCGACGAAATATTTTGGACTCACATCTGCAATGCGAGCCAGCTGTTCAATCGTCACATTTTCCGAGTAATGCTCTTCCATATGTGTGCGTGCTCGCTCCAGCGCCATTCCAGAATCGGTGGCCGAAAAGTGAGCATGCTTGACGATGTGGTACCATAGCTCTTGAAAAGTGTGTTGGCCTCGGAATCGCTCGAGCGCCGTCTCCTGCTTCCATAGATTCTGGATCAAATCACAATAGACAGGCAGTTGCCCTGCCGATTGGACAGAGATCTCTCCCCGAAAAGGAAACAAATCCTTTTCCCGAAGGGCTTGGAATCGCCGATGCCTGTCTCTCGTTTCCATAAAGACATCAAAACGAAGCATGTACATCTCCAAATGATCAGCCGAATCAGGGACGATGCCAAACGTAAGCATAGGAGGGCATACGTAAATTGCGTCCTGCCGCAATTGGTACTCCTCGTTCTCCAGCCGCAGGCGCCCTCGCCCCCCGGTTACTACCAGCAAAATATGCGAATGAGTGAATTGTTGGCGTAGTCGGTCATGTCCCTGTGCTTTGAGCCATGTAATGTCACGCAGCTTAAAAATGGCTTCTGCCATGGTATTCTCTGTGAATTGTTGAACCAAGGCTTGTGTTTCGTTCATGTTCTCACCTCTGCCCGATCCTCTATGTAAAATTGATAATCATTCTCATTATCATCAATAGAGAAAGTATATCAAAAGTGACGCTTGCTTCCTATCAGGAATATTTGATCGAATTGAACTGATAACTTGAACGTGGTATGGTACGTACCAATATAAAGGGAACCGACGGGAGGGAGTGTCAGTGGAATGCAAGGTTTTCGTCATGGATGGCGAAAAGGCTTTGCGAATTTACAACAATTTATCAACTGAAACCATTCAATATTACGGAGTGAAAATGAAGATATGAAACGATATGTTCTCCCTTTTATCTCTAGCCTCGTCGCGATTACTTTTGTGACAGGGTGCACCTCTGCTGCCTCTGATCAACTGACAGTAAAAGACCCTGCTCCACCTGCAACGGAAAACACAGGGAAGTCTCCTGCTGATGCAACAAAAGGCGAAAAGCCAGCGGATGATTTGCTCAAGCAGTTCACCGTACTTGCTTCGCAAGCCAAGGAAGCGAATGAGCTAACTGCCTTTTTAGACCAGTATCTGGCGAAAACGGACACGAAAACTGCCGATCAATTATTTTTTGAACTTGATCAGTACTATGAAAAACATCTGCCTACGATAAACGATAACTTCAAGGCACTCCTCGCCCAGCCGGGAAAAGCGGATAAGCTGTATGCCTTGCAGTACCCTTACGATTTCAACAAGCTAGAAGGCGATGACAGCTTCAAGCAATGGCTCCTCAATCAAACTAAGGGCGGACTCGTCTTAAAGGCGACGAAAGACATGTCTTTTTATTGGCAAGTGGATTACCAAGCACTGCAAAAATATGCCGCTTCACTCGGTGAAGAAGGAAAGGACTACTTGTCCATTCAAGAAACAGAAACGGGTAAACCGTATTTAGGTGACGGCGGGTTGCAAATCACCCGGGCCGAGCTCGGACCTAGAATGGTTGAAGTCGAAGAGTATTTGGTCAACTACCGCAGTAGCCCACGTGCAGTGAAGCTCCGTACGCTCTATATCGACTATCTCAAAACATATTTGTCTGATTACCGTTACGATGCCATTGACGAAGCAACCATGAAGCTACTCCCGGCCGTCAAGGAAGAGTATCAGAACTTTGCCAAGAAATATGAGGCTACGAAAACAGGACAGATCGTCAAGGATTACTTGAGCGAGGTCGCTAAAAACAAGGACGTGGTCTTTGAACCCGGCAAGCCTAATGAAAGTATCGTCGGAGAACTAAAGCCGAACCTTAGTCAGTTCTTGAATGGGCTCGAGGTGCGGATTGCTCGGACGATGAATCCTTAAAAGCAAACAGTTTGCGTGGCTGTAGTGGAGGAGAGGGAACAGGAGAAAACGACTCAGCTTCTAGGACCACCCGCTGGGGGATTGACTGGCCGACTCCATGCAAAAAGCGAAACCGCGTCCAAAGTGGTCCCCTCAAGATGTATTTCAGAGGTGGACGCTTAAGGGCGTGTTTCGCTTTTTGCATTGCGTCTCGGTCGGTGTCCCTAAGATCTTCGCTGTTTTCTCCTGTTCCCTCTTGCAAGCTGCTTGTTTTTTTCGTTAGTTGATGGAAAGAAAAAACCTCTATTGTTCTACCGCGGAAGTCTCAAATAAATAAAAAATGTAATCGGAGGAAGCTCCCGCGTGACCCATTTGTCTGAGCATGGCGGAGATATTGCCTCGATGATAGGTGCCGTGGTTGGCGACATGCTGGACTATGTCGGCATAACGAGCATGAACCGTGCCTAATGCCGGGTGCGTATATGGCGCGGTGTCTTCCATCGAGATTTGCCCAAAGAAGTCTCTGAACTGCTGGGCTGATTCGGCAAACAGTTTTCGCAACTCATGTACGTTCTTCCCTTTTAATTCCTGCAAGAGAACCCCAACTTTTGGTCCCACCTCTTCGTAGCTCTCTCCTTTCATGGCTAACAGCCAAACATAATCCGTTTTGAGCATGTGTACCAACGTCTGAGTGATGGTCGGAAACACACTCGGAACCTCCCGCTCACTTATTTCTTCTGGTACCTCTTGCAGCCGCTCGAATACTTTTTCGTTTGCCCATACATGATATTCGTACAAACGCAATGCTTCATGCTTCATCATTAATCTGCCTCCATTTTCTTTTTCCATCTCTTCTTTGCTTTCAATATAAATCAACTCTACTGACAAAAATGGTCAGTGATATCACGTCGACTGATAAAAAAGAAATAAATCGGCAGCGATGGCAGCCAATCGCTCTTTTACAAAAGCTGGTTCTTCAACTTGAATGGATTTTCCATATGGCAAAAGATAATGAGGAAGGATCGAATGGGCCATTTGCTCATCTACTTGAAAGATCACCTGTGCCTCGCTGCGTTCAATCACGGTATGTCCGAGATACCAATGCCTGCACAAATCAGCGAGTGACTGTGACCTTCCTTTGACCTTGATCAAAACGGTGTTGCCCTGCTTGTCTGCTTCCGGCAGTAAATTCGAGAGAAAAAAATGGCGCGCAGAAAATTCAGGAGGGCGTTGAAAGCTAGCTTCTGTCCGTTGGATCTCATGAATACGATCTGCACGAAAGCTGCGAATGGTACTTCGGAGATGGCAATAGGCAACGATATACCAATTTCCCTTCCAATAAACGAGCCCGTATGGATCGATATGACGCCTCTGTCTCGTTGTCTGGTAGGCTTTCTGATACACCATCGAAAGGGTGTATCCATTGGCAACAGACAGCTCCAGTTCTTGTAGGGTAGATTCGAGAGAAGGATCAACAGGAGGCTGAATCACCTCGAAGCCGATACTATGTCGGTCAATCGCGTCACGCTGCTCTTCATTTGTGTAACGTTTTAGCTTGGAAATGGCCCGGTGTAAATCTGCTCCGAAAGGATAACCAGCCTCTTGGGCAAAAGCCGCTGCATGAATCAAGGCTTTTTGCTCGTTGAGGTCGAAAAACAACGGAGCTTCATTGAAATGCTGAAGTAAACTGTAGCCACCATTGTGTCCGGCATCCGAAATGATGGGTACACCGCTCGCACACAGTGAGTCGATATAGCGATAAACGGTGCGAATATTGATCTCGAGAATCTCTGCCAATTGCTTGGCTGTCATTCGCTTGCCGGTCTTCAACAGCCACAAAATGGAGAGCATATTATCAGATTTGGACATGTACGGATTCGCTCCCCTAAAAGAAATCTTCTGATTCTACTTATTACCACAGATTTTAATCCTTTTCCTCTATCTGTCCCTTCTCCTTTTCACGACAGGGTCGGTTCTTTCTCGATAAGCTGCCATTTGAAACATGACGGAAATGGTTGAGAAGGTATATTTCTGCTCACTTAACACCTCAATGACATAGGGCAAGGCGTCCATACTCCCCTTGAGCGTGTCTTTTGTACCGCCAGCGGAATGTTGAAGCACGACTGCGCCCGGGGTGACATGTCCCAGGATGTTCCTCGCGACCTGTGGGCCGGTGAGACCTTTCCAATCCCAACTATCTATATCCCACAAAATGATTTCGTATTCGCTCGCCGCAAGCAGCTGGATGACCTCCTCATTCACTGCTCCATATGGCGGCCGTACCGTCCGAGGTCTCACACCCACTACCCTTTCGATCTGATCTGAGGTACGTTCTACCTGCTCATGAACAGCCCAGAGGGGGATTTTCGTAAAGTCAGGGTGATCCCAGCTATGGTTTCCTACCATGTGTCCTTCCTTTACGATCCGCTCCAGCATTTTCGGATTGTACTTCACCATTTGTCCCACACAGAAGAAAGTGGCCTTTAGCTGATAGTGGGCTAATATGTCTAACACACGAGGCGTCCACATCTGATCCGGTCCATCATCAAAAGTGAGTGCGATTTCCTTGGGCTCATTGAGCTTGTTCACAAGCGTTACCCTCCTTTAAGCCAGTATTCTGTGCTTTGATGCATAGTATGACTGGGCTATCATTTGGTAACGCTAAAAAAACCTCTATTCTGGGCTTTTGGCAAAATTGAAGAAGATTCTGCATGAGTATGCAACGTAGAAAAAAATTTTTTAACAACGGTTAATGAATATAGTATAATGATGATAATGATTTTCATTTTCGCAAAAATTCCTACTAGAGAGATTGTTAGATATACATGGAGGGTTATTCACGACAAAGCATGCTCGAAAGGGATGATGATATGGGAAAAGTGTTAGAAGTAAAAGATTTGCATGTGTCATTCGATACGTATGCAGGTGAAGTCAAAGCAGTACGGGGCGTCTCCTTTGATCTGGAAAAAGGAGAAACACTGGCGATTGTTGGTGAATCTGGTTCCGGTAAATCCGTCACCTCCCAAGCACTTATGCGCCTCATTCCTTCTCCTCCTGGACGCATTCCAAAAGGACAAGTTCTTTTTGAAGGAAGAGATTTGGTTACGCTTTCCGAAAAAGAAATGCAGGATGTTCGCGGTCGCGATATCTCGATGATCTTCCAAGACCCGATGACTTCCTTGAATCCGACGATGACTATCGGGAACCAAATCATGGAGAGCTTCATCAAGCACCAAAAGCTGAACCGTGCAGAAGCGCGCACCCGTGCTATTGAGCTGTTGGAAATGGTAGGGATTCCATTTGCCAAAGAACGTGTCGATCAATACCCGCACCAGTTTTCCGGTGGGATGCGTCAACGGATTGTCATTGCCATCGCACTCGCCTGCAATCCAAAAATTATCATCGCCGATGAGCCGACAACTGCTCTGGACGTATCGATTCAGGCGCAGATTTTGGAGTTGCTGAAGGAACTGCAAAAGAAGATGGGTACCTCGATCATCTTTATTACCCACGACCTCGGTGTAGTTGCTAACATGGCAGACCGTGTAGCGGTTATGTATGCAGGTAAAATTGTGGAAATCGGTAAAGTCGATGAAATTTTCTACGATCCTAAGCACCCGTATACATGGGGTCTATTAGGCTCCATGCCTAGCCTCGATTCCAGCGATGACGAGCTGATGTCCATTCCTGGATCACCGCCCGACATGTTCAAGCCACCTGTAGGGGATGCTTTCGCGGCTCGTAACCCATTTGCGTTGAAGGTCGATCTGGAATATGAGCCACCGATGTTCAAAATCTCCGATACGCACTATGCGGCAACATGGCTCCTGCATGAAATGGCACCTGACATCAAACCGCCTGCTTCGGCTGTGAGACGAAAAGTCAATTCTGATGAGCCGACCGAGACTCCAGCAAGCACCAAAAAAACGTTCAACTACGAGAACCGAGAGAAGCTGGTTGAAGTCAAAGATTTGAAACAGCATTTTGACCTCGGGAATGGTCATACGCTGAAAGCTGTAGATGGTATCACCTTTGACATCTATAAAGGGGAAATCTTCGGTCTTGTGGGTGAATCTGGTTGCGGTAAGTCGACCACAGGACGCACTATCCTGCGCCTGTACGATGCAACTGGCGGAGAGGTCTTGTTCAATGGACAAAGTGTACACGGGAAGAAAACACTCGAAGAAAAGAAATGGCTCAACCGCAAAATCCAAATGATTTTCCAAGACCCGTACTCATCGTTGAATCCACGTCTGACCGTATCCGATATTATTGCAGAAGGTCTGGACATTCATCGCCTGGCGAACAAGGAAGCACGCATCGCCAAAGTACACGAGCTGTTGGAAACCGTCGGCCTCAACCGCGAGCACGCAAACCGTTACCCGCATGAGTTCAGCGGCGGACAGCGCCAACGGATCGGGATTGCACGGGCATTGGCTGTTGATCCGGAATTCATCATTGCCGACGAACCGATCTCTGCCCTCGACGTGTCCATTCAGGCGCAAGTCATTAACCTGCTCAAGCGCCTGCAAAAAGAAAAAGGCCTGACCTATCTGTTCATCGCCCATGACCTGTCCATGGTTAAATACATCAGTGACCGCATTGGTGTTATGTACCGCGGACGTATTGTGGAGCTGGCAGAAAGTAATCGTCTGTACGAGAATCCGATTCATCCGTACACCAAATCGTTGCTCTCGGCAATTCCATTGCCAGACCCTGATTATGAGCGCAACCGTAAGCGGATCGTTTTCGATGATCAGGAATATTTGCGTGATCAAGGGGAAGAACGCGTCTTGCGTGAAGTTGAGCGCGGTCACTTTGTCGCTTGCACCCAGAAAGAATTCGAAAGATACGGCGGCGGCGTCTTGGTATAAACCTATACACAAGAAAAGGGAGAGAGCTTTGACAGCTCATCTCCCTTTTTATTTAGTCCTTCATACGCAACAGTCTCATGCTGTTTAAGATGACCAGCAAGGCGGCTCCCGTGTCACTGAGCACCGCCAGCCACAAGGTGAGATATCCTGGGAATATCAGCACGAGTGCAATCAGCTTCACGATGATCGAAAACCAGATGTTTTGCTTGATAATCGTGAGTGCTTTTCTGCTGATCTTCATCGTGTGTGGCAGCTTTTCGAGATTGTCAGCCATTAGTACGATATCCGCGGTTTCCATTGCCGTATCAGTACCTGCTCCACCCATGGCAATCCCCAAGTCAGCTGATGCGAGAGCAGGCGCATCGTTGATCCCGTCCCCCACCATGGCGACGACCTTGCCTTCTTGCTGGAGTCGCTTGACCGCTTCTACCTTATCTTGTGGCAACAGCTCTGCAAAATAACGATTGACGCCTGTCTGACTCGCTACTTTTTTCGCCGTACCCGTATTGTCGCCGGTCAGCATCACGATGTCTTCGATTCCCGCGGCCTTGAGCTTGCCAATGGCACTAACCGTAATCTCACGAATGGTGTCAGCAACGGCAATCATCCCGATCAATTTCGTTGCGGTACCGATAACTACTAGCGTATGTCCTTCACTTTGCAACGAATCGATTTTCGTTTGCCATGACGACAGATCGATTCCCAGCTCTTGAAACAGGGCGGGCTTCCCTGCATAGAATGTTTCGGTTCCAATGACAGCGCTCGCCCCTTTTCCGACGATCGCCTTGAAATCTTGCCCACTCCGGGAAGCAACCTGCTTTTGTTTGGCATAGGTGAGAATCGCTTGTGCAATCGGATGGGAAGAACGCTCTTCAATCGTTCTGGCGATCGACACTACTTCGTCCTCGCTTCCCTCCATCTCGATAACTGCTGCAACCTGTGGTTTTCCTTCCGTCAATGTGCCCGTTTTATCGAAAGCAATTGCGGTAATCGCTCCCGCCTTTTCCAAAAACGTACCGCCCTTGATCAGGACTCCGTTTCTCGCGGCATTTCCAATCGCGGACACAATCGCAACTGGCGTGGAAATGACCAGAGCGCACGGGCAAGCAACAACCAGCAGCTCAAGCCCTCTGTAAAACCATTCTCCCCAGGTACCGAGTCCGAGTAATGGCGGGAATACGATCACGAACAAAGCAAGCACGAGCACGATTGGCGTGTAGATCGCAGCGAATTTGTCGACGAACGCCTGAGTAGGCGCTTTTTTCTCCTGCGCTTCCTCCACGAGATGAATGATTCTGGCAATCGCCGTATCCTCCACCAGCTTGGTTACCCTGATCTCCACCGCGCCACTTTCGTTGACACTCCCTGCAAAAACACTGTCGCCGACCAGCTTATCTACTGGGATTGATTCACCTGTAATCGGGGCCTGATTGACGCTAGATGTCCCGTGTACAATCACACCATCCAGCGGGATTTTCTCTCCGGGCTTCACTACGATGACTTGACCGACAGCGATGTCCTCAACCGGCTTGCGGGTAAGAGACTCCCCAACCTTGACCCATGCTTCAGGCGGAGCCAAATCCATCAGATTGCGTATAGAGTCACGCGTTTTTTCAATCGACTTGGTCTGCAGCAAGTTTCCAATGGAAAAGAGCCAGACGACTGTTGCGCCCTCCAGCCACTCACCGATCAAGGCTGCTCCTACTGCCGCAACAGACATCAATACGTTCATATCCAGTGAACCGCTTTTGATCGCGTAAAAAGCACTGCGCGCAGGTCGGTAGCCGCCACTTATGATCGACAACGCATAGAGCACAGTGACGACCAATGGAGATATGCTAGGCGATAAGGAACCTAGAAAACCGAGTGCCAACAACACACCGGAAATCGTCGTCAGAACCGTCCCTGCTTGATCCGTTTTCGGTACTGCTTTGGCTGTACGCCTCGTAAGCAGCATGGCGCTGTAGCCAGCCTTGGCGACTTCCTTGACCACTGCATCTTCTCCCAGCCCATCCGCGACGAGCTGCATTTTACCCGTGGAAAAGTTCACGTTTACCTCTTTGACAGCAGGCAACGTCTGCATATGCTTTTCCAGCGATTTGGCGCACGAACTGCAATCCATGCCTATAACGCGATAAACAACAGCCTGTGAAGAAAGAATGCCTGCGCTTTCTGTTGCCGCAGCCGCAGGCTCGAGAACCGTGAGAATTTTACCAGCATGCTTATGCTCACTGCCGCATTGAGGCCCACTGCAACACTCATCTTTTTTTCGTTCTTCTGCCATCTGTTTTCACCTTTTTCCAAGCATCTATTTTGCCCAGCTTCGAATGAAATCATCCACAAACATTCAAACAAATATTTAATTATTATATTATCGTATCCTTCTGGTTCGTTCAAGAATTGATTTGAATATTTCGCCCATTTTTTTACAGACCGAGAATAAAGAACAAGACCCCTATTACTAGGAGTCTTGTTACTTGGTACGGGCTTCTACTGGTGCTGGAGTGGTCTGCCAACGCTCCCCACAGTCCAGACATTTGCACTTGATTACTTTACGCTTTTCTAAGGCAAGACGAACGGCAAACAGGATAAAGGCACCGGACAGTCCGAGGAACAAAAAGATGACAGGAGTCCCTTTCACTGAAATGCCGATCAAGGCGAGCACTGCCAAAACCGCTGCATAAATGGTTATGTATAATGGCTTATTAATCGATTCCGTCAAATCGATTTTCGCAGAACGGCACTTCGGGCACTTTGGTTGTGCACTCATGGTATTCTCTCCCCATTTCTTGGATCATGTTCATCTTACACGAAAACAGAGAGGGACACTACACTGCCATGAAAATGTCGTTTTTCCTTTTCACTTTCTCTGTGAATGTCTATAATAATAGGACATTGTAGAGCATGAGGTGATGGTTACAGTGGATGACATCTGTGAAATCCAATGTTTTGATGAGGAAAAAGTAAATCGGTTAAAGCCGTTCGCCACAGAATCAGAAGGGGTAGCAAAAATCTTCAAGGCGTTGGCCGATGACACCCGCGCCAAAATCATTCACATCCTCTCGATGGAAGACGAGCTCTGTGTCTGCGATGTGGCTGCTATTATCGGAAGCTCGATCGCTAACACCTCCCATCATCTGCGGCTTCTGCGCAACATGGGACTGGCCAAGTACCGCAAAGAAGGAAAACTCGTATTTTACTCGTTGGATGATGACCATGTACGCCATCTCATATCTGCGGGGATTGAACACGCCAAAGAACAGAAAACGATTGTCCGAGCTACCTGATTGCTCGGGCTTTTTTGTTACTCCGGCATTTTAAACATTTGATTAACCATGGCGGTTTATACTCGTTTTCCGGGTAAACCGCTGCCTGATCGCCTCTATTCCCACAAATATAAAGAAGTAACATATGGAAGCGAACACAAACACTGTTGCCTGCGGATAAAACAATGCAGCTTGCGGATCAACACTTATTAGCCATTGAAAAAGTACAGGAGCATAGCCGATGACAGCATATCCGGCGCAACGCACTGCGTATTTTTTCCACCCGATTACGTGTGATCGATTCACTAGCCAGTCCACGAATACCGACAGCCATACGAAGACAATCAGGTTCATTGCCATGCTGATGAGCACGCCCAGCAAATACTCTTGTCCAAACCCGTACGGCGCGCTAGGGTCACGATAAAGGTAGATGATCAACGCAGCATACAGACCGGTAAAGAGAGGGGATATAACTGCGGCGAGGAGACGCATGCCGATATTCATGGAAATCACTCCCTTGCATCGTTTCGTTAAGATTCGTTTGTCGTTCGCGCAGTAGGATGTTCACCCGTCGGTAGACTGACTCTGACCGTTGTCCCTTCGCCTATACGGCTTTGAATGTGAATGCTGCCTTTTGCGACCTGCAAAATTTTTTGCACGATAGAAAGACCGAGCCCGCTTCCCGTCGCTTCCCGATTGCGTGACTTGTCTCCTTTGTAAAAGCGGTCAAAGACATGCTCCTGCTCCTCTTCTGACATGCCGATCCCCGTATCCCGAATGGTCACGACGATTCGCGTATCCTTTTGTATCGCAATGTAAATAGAGCCAGCCGTTGGGGTGAATTTGATACTGTTCGCAAGCAGGTTCATCCATACTTGATTGAGTAGCTGCTTGTCACCCACGATGAAGGTCTCCGGTAAGGTCAGCTCCATCGCGAGCTTTTTTTGTTGCCACTGCTGCTGCAAAACTAAGAGGACTTGCCTGATCTGCTCATCCAGACGAAAACGGGTCGGTTCGTACAGCCCGGTCTCTTTGTCCAGGGAAGCGAGCGTCAACAGCTGCTTGCTCAAGGAAGACAGACGTCTGCTCTCCTCTTCGATGATCGTCAAGTACATCTCCCGCTGTTCGCTTGTCACACCACCGCTGCGGATGGCTTGAGAAAAGCCTTGGATCGATGTCAATGGAGACTGGATTTCATGAGAGACATTGGAGACAAACTCTTGGCGCATCTCGTCCAGTTGTTTGAGTGACTCTGTCATTCTCGCAAAATGCATAGCCAAATCGCCGATTTCATCCCGGCGAGCGATGTCCAAGTGTATATCATACTGCCCTTCTGCCAGCTTTTTGGTCGCACGGCTTAGCTTCTCGATCGGCTTCACCAAATAACGGGTAAATACCAAAATCAGGATCAGGCTAAGGACAAACATCGCTGCCAGCAGCAAAGCAAACATAATGTGCACCTCGCCAAACTGCTGCTCAATATTTGGCCGTACAAACAGGGCGTACTTTTTCCCTTCTGCTATAAGCGGCAAGCCAATGCTGTTTGTCAACGTGTTTTCGAAAAATCCGGTCACAAACAAGCCGTGCTGTTCTTCTGTAATTCCTCTGTAGGTCTCACCCGCCAATACTTTTTGAACGATGGCAGGCTCTATCTGCTGGTCTCGAAAAGGTGCTCCGAACTGGCTTACTCCGCCATTCTCATCCACGAGATGCAACTGAAAATTCAAATTGCCGACATGGGTCATAAAGGCGGTGAGGTCGAGCGAGGATTTATGCTCGTACAAATCGATTATCTGCTGTCCGATACTCGTGATTTTTTGTTCATTATAAGCACGCAGGTTTCGTTGATAATACTCATTTGCCAGCATAAATCCAAGTGTGCCGCTGATCAGTACAATGGCGACGAAGGTAAAAACAACCCGAACGTAGAGAGATTTCACGTGCCTCGCACCTCCAGCTTGTAGCCTAAACCACGAACGGTAGAAATGACAAAGTCATTGGTTTTCTCCGTAAATTTCTCTCGCAGCCGCTTAATATGCACATCGATGGTACGACTATCGCTCTCCGTATCACTCCCCCACACGAGCTCCAACAGTTGATCCCGGGTAAAGATCCGATCAGGAAAACTGGCAAGCTGGGCAAGCAGTTCAAATTCCTTTAATGGTAAATGAATCAACTCTTCTTTCACCTTCACAACATGGCTGATACGATCGATGACAGTATCGTTTATGACAATGATTTGTTTGCTGACCATCTGATAACGACGCAGCAAGGCCTTGATGCGGTACAACAATTCGGTAGGCTCAAATGGCTTGGTCAAATAATCATCCGTCCCCGCCAAAAAACCTTTTTCCTTATCCCGTACCTCTCCCTTTGCCGTTAGCATGATGACAGGGAGGTCGTAAAATTCCCGGATCTCCCGGCATAGCTCCCAGCCGTTTTTGCCTGGCATCATCACATCCACGATGGCGAGCTGGACAGACTCGTGCTCTAACAGCTGCGAAGCCTCATTTCCATCCACACAAGCCAAGACGTTGTATCCCTCTTTAGCTAAGTAAAACCGCAATAGCTCGCGTACGTGTGGATCGTCATCTGCAATCAGAATCGTCAGTTTCATCTAGCTGGCCTCCTTGTTACTCGCCCTCTGGTTCTCCTGCTTCATTATTTTGAATGATACTCACTTGTTTATCCTCCTGCAAATCGTCACTGGCTTGCGCCTATCTGCGCGGATCAATCGTAAAGAAGCAATATGAACAAGAGATGAACGAATACGGCTGGCTCTTGAAGACCCTTACACATTTGATTAAATCTGAGGAAAACCTGCTCTTTTCCCGGAAAAACAATGTTTGCACACACAAAAAACGGCAGACACTTAGGTCCGCCACTCTTGTTACTCATTCGATTACTTGCGAAACTTCTCTGTAAACCACGCGGCCGAAGCCTCTACTTCCTTCACCGTTAGCTGATGACCATATGAATCCCAATGCACAGTCACGTCAGCACCTGCTTCTGTGAGTAATTGGTTCAGCTCCTCCGTCTCTTGTGCAGTACAGATCGGATCATTCGTACCCGCTCCGATGAACACTGGAATGGCTGACATATCAGGCAGAGCGATCCCACGGCGTGGAACCATTGGGTGGAAAAGAATCGCCCCTTTTAGCGGAGTCGGGTAATGGAACAGGAGACTACCTGCGATATTCGCCCCGTTCGAATAACCGACTGCCACGATATTGTCTCTCTCGATCTGATACGTAACCGCCGCCTGATCCAAAAACTCATGCAGCTCCTGCGTGCGGTAGACCAAATCCTCTTCGTCGAATACACCCTCTGCTAAGCGTCGGAAAAATCGCGGCATGCCGTTTTCGAGAACATTCCCACGGACACTCAGAACAGAAGCGCCTGGATAAATGCGATTGGCCAGTGGCAAGAGGTCGCTTTCATCTCCGCCTGTTCCATGAAGCAACAACAGCGTTGGTGCTTTTGAATCGGTTCCTTTTCGAAAAATATGCTTCAAATTCATAATTTATCTTCCTCCAACACTCTGACTGTAATCGGCGGCAAACCTTGCTCAATCTGGGCACGACGTGGTTCATACCACTCGGGGAGCATCAGTTTTTCACCCAGTGCCTCAAATGGCTCATCTCGTTCAAATCCTGGAGGATCTGTTGCAATCTCAAACAAAATCTCGCCTGGCTCGCGGAAGTAGATGGCGTTGAAGTATTGACGGTCGATAATATCCGTCGGATGGAGTCCGGATTGAGCCGCACGCTGCTGCCACAGTTGGTGATCCTGATCATCTACGGCACGCCATGCGATATGGTGGATTGTACCTGCGCCACCTACTCCTCTTGGTATCGGCTCGGCATTCACGTCGATGACATTGCCCAAATCGCCGTGAGCCTTGAAACGGACAAGGCCGTTTTCTTCGCCGACTCTGGTCAGTCCCATCAGTCTCTCGAGAACATCCATAGTGTGGGCTGGAGCCATGCTGTACAAGATCGCTCCGCCGAAGCCTTTGATCGCCTTATCAGCTGGCACTCCGCCAAAGGACCATTTGCTCGCTGGACCGCCTTCACGTTCCACGATCTCCAGCTGTAAGCCGTCTCTGTCTGTAAATTGCAGATACGTTTCATTAAAACGCTCCACGCGGCGGTACTCGATTCCGAATTTTTTCAGTCGATCCTCCCAGAAGGAAAACGCCCCCACCGGAATCAAGAAGGTTGTATAGCCAACCTGCCCACCGCCAACGCGTCCGCGGCGACCAGTTTCCCACGGGAAAAAGGTGATTGCAGTACCTGGACTGCCGACCTCATTCCCGAAATACAAGTGATATACATCTGGTGCATCGAAGTTGATCGTTTTTTTCACCATGCGCAATCCGAGAAACCCTGCATAAAAATCAACGTTATTTTGGGCGCTTGTTACAAAAGCTGTGATATGGTGAATTCCTGCTGTTTGCTGTGTCATTTTGAATTGCCTCCTCAAATTTATTATTTACTTGCTTGGAATGTGTTGTAGCTTACGAACTCTCCAACGGGCTTGCGGTACCCTCTGACACGCTGGCTGGATGTATCTTCTTTTCCAATCGTGATCATCAAAGCTGGCACAAAGCTGTCCGGAACCTTCGCTATTTCTTGCACCGCTGCCGGGTCGAATCCGATCATCGGGCACGTATCCCAGCCTTTATCCTTTGCAGCGAGCATGAACAACATTGCGGACAAATTGGCATTGCGGATCGCTTCATCACGCTTGAACTGCTCTCCTCCAGCCTCGTGCATTGCTCTGACAGAAGAATTGTTGTGGTCGTACTCGCGTTGATCCATGACTCCTAAATGAAGAAGGCCTTCATTAATGCGCTCTACACTTTGGTACGCTTCCTTGTCACCAAATACAAGCACAACTGCCGAAGCGGTCTTTACCTTATACTGTCTATATGCCGCTTCATATACACGCTCTTTGGCTTCTGGATCGATGACAACTACATAATGGGCATGCTGCAAATTGAATGCTGATGGCGCGAATTTGACCAGCGACATGATTTCATCGATCTCAGCAGGTGTTATCGTTACGTCCGTTAGAAACTTGTTTGCAGATCTTCTGTTTTTTACAAGGGTGGTGAATTCACTCATGGGACTTCCTCCTCGATTTTTTCTATCTCATTCATTTTTTGATATCTCAAATTAAAGATAATGGGTTTAAAAATGTTCCTGCTTGGGGAAGTAGGATGACGATGTTACGAAAATTAAATATCTTGAATTTAAGATAATTATAGGACGTGAATTGTCCCTTGTCAACAGCCTAAAGCCAGAAGAATGAAATCTCTTCCAGCCCAAGACTCTTTTCAGTTGGCGTACCAGTAAAGTGCATAATCGGTCATGACAGAAGGATACCCCATTTGGCGCAGCATCGCCGTTATATTTCCACGATGATACGTTCCGTGATTGACCACTTGCATGATGATTTCTGCCAAGCTCGTATCTCGCACTCTCGTGTACGGATTATCAAGGACAATGCGTCGCTCCAAATCTTCATCTTGGCTGAGAAAAGCTCTGAATTGCTCGACCAGTTCGGCATACAACTGCTCAACTTCCTCCAAGCTTTTTCCCGTTAATTCCTTTTCCTTCTGCCATGCCTCATTCAATGCCGCTTGCATGTCCATCCCTTGCAATATGCGAATCCAGCCTTGGTCCACCATATAAATATGCTCCATCACTTTTGCTACTGTCGGGAAAACGCTTTGGACCTCCTGCTCGTAAACACCTTCCGGAAGCTCCTTTAAGCGATTGATTAACGTTTGATTCGCCCACGCGTGAAAGTCGTACATGTTTTTGGCATAGTGTGTCATGATAAAGCCCCCTCTTTGGTTCTTCGATAGCTCTATCATAGACCGGCTTCCCTGACAAATACGGTCAGTGATGCTTTCCGCTCCAGCCAAACTCTCATTTTTCCTAATGAAAACAGTTGTTCCATGTGGTGGACTCCTGGAGGAAACGATTCTTCATAGAGCGATTTTGCTACGGTAGTCGCTACCATTGCGGTCATGATGGACTGATCACGCCCAAAAAGCAGACACTCTACTGTCGCCTCTTCAGTTCCTCGTTTCCCGTGCTTCTACCTTGATGACAAAGCGAGATGAAAAATCAGCTCCTCGCCAAACTCACCCGCAAATCTCCATCCTTGATCGACTAGACCAGCCTTTTTATACAGTTGGATCGCTGGCGTATTCGTATGATGCACCGTCAACACGATTTCATCTCGCTCCGGGTAATGCACTCGTGCGATGTCAGCCAACTCATGGAATACTCGCAAGGCGTAGCCCTTCTTTTGATAGCGGGAATCAATCGAAAATGATTTGAAAATAATAGCCTCGCCATTTGGTGTGTAGGGATTGCCTGTGTGTGGTGTGAATAAGGCAAAGCAGCCGATTAGATGGCCTTGGTCGAAAACCACATAGGGCATAGATCCACGATCGTTTTGAGATGCTTCAATCACATCGACTGGCATAGATGTGTAGATCGCTTGTTCTTGCGGTAAATCGTAAGCCATGATCGAAGGGTAGTCGCTTTTTTCGTACGGTCTGATAATGAACATCTTGGTTCCTTTCTCTTCTTACGGAAAAATTCGCGACAGCCCGGTATGAATCTGTAAGCACCAGACTGCCACCGCCCCGAAGTTGATTCGTTCTCGGCTTTTTATTTCTGCTCCCCTAATTTCTGATTCAGCTTTTCGAATGCCAATGCCAGCTCTTCCTTCGGGATCATCGCATACCGATCGCCAATACTTACCTCATAGGAGCTAGTCGATTCGTCGTCCTCTCTTACATAATGCGTGAAACCAATTCCTGTCTCTTCACTAAGAGAGACCATGATACGCTCAAGCTCTTCTTTCGGCAATTCTGCATGCACATGAAACATGTTGGATACAGGCACGGCTGGTCTCGTGGATATCCCCTGGCATTGGTTGTACCATGCTGCCAGTTCCTTTGCGTGCTCGTAATATTGACCGAATTTATGCTTTCTCTGCTCAAAATGGTATTCTGCCGTGACAATATACGGGTACAAACTAATCAGGTCCCCGCCATGGCGTCTTTTCCATACCTTCGATTGCTTCGTGAAATCTTCATCCCCAGCCAGGATCGCTCCGGCAATTCCGCCTATCCCTTTGTAAAAGGAAACGTACACGCTATCGAACAACGCGCATACCTCATCGGCTGTCTTCTCGTAAAACGGCAGGATTTCCATAAGCCGGGCGCCATCCAGATGCAGCCGAATTCCTTTTTCCCGACAATAACGGGAGATCGCCTCCAAATCCTCATACGTGGGTAGCTGTCCGCCAATCTCCCGCTGTGGCAATTCCAGCAACAGGCACGCGATATCGTCGTCCATGCCGAGAACATCGGCCAGTTCAATCACTCTGTCTTTATCCGCCAGCAAGACAGCCTCGATCTGATGCAACTCCTTGAGCCCATCCTCCTCGTGAATCTCCAAGTGGCAGAGCGGATGATAGGCGACCTTTTTGATTCCCTTCTCATCGCACCAGATGCGTAACGCGATTTGTTGGGCCATCGTACCGCTGGGAAAGAATACGGCAGACTCTTTGCCCAAATATTCGGCCATCTTGCGTTGGAAATTCTCGATGAGTTCGCCTGTTCCGTACATATCACCCTCCATATTCCCGTCCACTCTGGATAGGACCTGCTGCAATTGATGGAGGTCTCTCTTGCTGTGCCCGGCGATTTGATAAGTGGTCTTTTTAAATACTTCTCGCAAGGTTTTCGTATCGTTCATTTTGGCAGGGCTCCTTTTGTTTCTCATCTTCAATGCTCCTTACTTTTTAAGATATCATATTTCACAAGCAGCTTATGTCGTTTGTTTTTTGACGTACAGTTGGCGATATTCACTCGGCGTCTTGCCCGTCATTTTTTTAAACAACGTGATAAAATACGGCGTATTCGGCATCCCTACCAATTGCGCAACATCCGCGATCTGGTTGTTCGAATGAGCCAGCAGCTCTCGTGCCCTTTCTATCCGCTTTTTCTGGATGTACTCCACAGGCGTCATATCCATGAGTCGCTTAAACGTTCGCTGCAAATGAAACGGACTGCCATGGCACATATCAGCTAAATGCTCCAACGTCAGCTTTTCGTTATAATGAGAATCAATGTACTGTGTAATTTGTGCCACCCACTCACGATCAGGCAACCTCTCTCCCGTAGGCTTGCAGCGTTTACATGGGCGAAATTCTTCCCGTAGGGCTTGGTTTGCATTTTGGAAAACCCGCACGTTCTCCCTCTTCGGCGGCTTCGACTTGCACGACGGTCTACAAAAAATCTTCGTCGTTTTTACCGCATAAAAAAATTGATCATCGTAAGACGAATCGTTATGAATAATGGCCTGCCATCGCTCATCGGTTACCCGTTCCTCCAACACATGTCCTCTCCTTTGCCATAGCCGTTATCGAATCGCTTGCTCTTACCGACAGTATACCCCCACGCTACATGATCCGTACTGCTAGAAGATTAAAATAGCAAGATAACGAAATGACAGGATAGCTTTTCTTGTTATAAAACTAGGAGGAAGACAGGAGGTTTTCACATGACAAGCGGTCTATCCCACTCGGCTTGGGTCGATAATAGAAAAGAATTAATCTTGTCCGTACCTACGGAATTCTGTTTTTCGCAAAATCTTCACTACTTGTCCAGAGCATCCAACGAATGCATGTTTCACATTCAAAACGGGCGCCTCTACAAAGCCATCCCGATTGAACAAGATTCACAAGTGGTCGAAATTCACGCAGAAAACGATCAAGGATTGACTGTGCGTTTTCTCAGCCCTTCGCTTCCCACTGAAAAAGTCCGGATGGAGGTTGCCCGCTATGTGCGAGATTGGTTCGATCTCGATCGAGACCTGGTTCCGTTTTATGAGCTTGCCGCAGGGGATGCTCTTCTACAGCAAGCCGTTGAAAAATTTTACGGGCTGCGGACTATGGGCATTCCCGACCTGTTTGAAGCGCTCAGTTGGGGAATCATTGGTCAACAAATTAACCTGACCTATGCGTACACCCTCAAGCGGCGGTTGGTAGAGACATTCGGAAGACGAGTAGATTTCGAAGGACAGACGTATTGGCTTTTTCCCACAGCAGAAACAATCGCCGGATTATCCGTCGCTGATCTGGATGGATTGCGCATGACGACCAAGAAATGCGAGTATTTGATTGACGTCGCACAACTCATCGTTGAAGGGAAACTATCGAAAGAGCTATTATGGGACGGAGGAGATTATCAAACCGCGGAGAAACGTTTGACCCGTATCCGTGGGATTGGACCGTGGACAGCCAACTATGTGCTCATGCGCTGTCTGCGAATGCCCTCTGCTTTTCCCATTGATGATGTCGGCCTGCACAATGCGATCAAATTTTTACTAGGCAAAGAAAAAAAGCCGACAAAAGCAGAAATACGAGAGCTGTCCAAGGCTTGGACGAATTGGGAGTCGTACGCTACTTTTTATTTATGGCGTTTTCTTTATTAATCAAAGGAGGTTCTATCCTATGCTAAAAATAGGTTCGCACGTATCATTCTCCGGTAAAGGACTGCTGAATGCCGCCCAAGAAGCAGCCACCTACGGCTCGAGTACCTTTATGATCTACACGGGTGCACCGCAGAACACCCGCCGCAAACCGATCGAGGACCAATACATTACGGAAGGCAAAGAAGTCATGGCCAAGCAGGGCGTGGATGAGATTGTCGTACATGCCCCGTACATTATCAACTTGGGCTCTTACAAGGACGATACCTATGAACTCGCTGTCCGTTTTCTGCAAGAAGAGATTCGCCGGACCGACTACATTGGCGTCAAAAATATCGTGCTCCACCCTGGCGCCTACACGGATAAGGATGCAGAGTATGGCATCGCCCGGATCGCGGAAGGCTTGAATGAAGTTCTGGCAGGCGTAAAAGACACCGATGTAAAAATCGCGTTGGAGACGATGGCGGGCAAAGGGACGGAAATCGGTCGCAGCTTTGAGGAAATCGCGGCCATCATCGAGAAAGTAGAAGACAACAGCAGGCTGACCGTCTGCATGGATACTTGCCACATTCACGATGCTGGCTATGATATCGTCAACGACTTCGATGGCGTCCTGGACCAGTTTGACCGGACAATCGGCTTGGACCGTCTCGCCGTCGTTCACTTGAATGACAGCAAAAACTTCCGCGGGGCAGGCAAAGACCGCCATGCGCCAATCGGTGCGGGACTCATCGGCTTTGATGCGATGAATTACATCGTGAACCACGAGAAAATCCGCCACCTGCCGCTTGTACTGGAGACACCTTGGATCAGCAAGGAAAAAGGCAACGAGCGTCCGATGTACGAAGCAGAAATCGCCCTCCTGCGCGGGGAAGTGGACAAGCGCTTCGGCGACGAATTCATGGACCATGTGGAGCGCCTCGATTTCTTTTTCCGCAAACAAGATGTCACCAGACGCGAGTATGTGGTTGGGATTTGGGAGTTGCTCAAAAACGACGCGAAGGCAAAGAAAGCGGATGGCCGCGAGCCAATGGAGCGTCTGTACGATATGGTGAAGGAAGCGAGATTGTTCCCGGAGCTCACCGAAGAGCAGATTAACCACCGCTTGACTGCCTACTTCGCGATTCCGAAATTCTCGTAAGGTAAGAACACTTCATGTAGGCTGACTGACTGTGGCTTCCTCCTTTTGGAGCGAAAACGACACATTACCAATAGAGGGGGAGCCATATGCCTACACCGAAAAAGCCAGCACCTCAAGATGCTGACTCTGCCAAAACATACACCCTGCTCGGAGCTGATCGCTCTTTTTATCAGAGTGATTCTCCGGGTACATTGGGGGGCTATCGTCCACGCAAAATATACGGACGACTGGATTGCCCCTCTGCCATCAGAGCCATTACGCGAGGCGGTTATGTGCGCCATCGCGTATTTTTTGCGGATGAAGCTACCGCTATTGCTGCGGGGTATCGACCTTGTGCTGTTTGTTTACGAGAAAAATATTTGTTGTGGAAAGCCCCTCCCCTTTAAGGTTTTAGAATACCTGCGGGGATTCGATAGAGTACATAGTTGCCCGTCCACATTTGTGTCGTAATGACCATCTTCTCTTTTCCCCGTTCAAAGAAGTATCCGGCCCCTTCTTGTTGGATGAAGGTCCAGCCTGTTTCTGTCACCGCTCGTCTCATCGCTTCCGCCGCTGTAGCTTGATTCGCTTGCGGCCCATATCCATACCAATCGACGTTTCCCTCCGTTGTCAATTTGACGATTTTTCCCTTGTTTTCACCCAACAGCTCCGTCACTTCTTTTTTGGACTTGGATTCGAATGGCAATGCAGGATACCCGATCAGAGAAACATTCGCGATCATGATAAAACAAAAGCCCAAGAAGAATAGGAGGAAAAGAACCTTCGCGCTCTGGTTCATGCCCATACGACTTACTCCTCTTCCTCAAAAATCGCGACAGGACGCGCCCATCCCGCGCTCGCTCCTTTCACTTTTACAGGAAACACAGAGACGGTAAACCTGTAGGGTCTCGGCAATTGTTCCAAATTCGCCAGCTTTTCAATCTGGCAATACTCTTTCTCTTTTCCCACATAGTGAGCTGCCCATAAAACACCATCGCGCGGGTTTTGTTTATAATCAGCGGCTTGAACGGAAAACGGGATATCCCATCCCCACCCATCGGTTCCCATGACTTTGATTCCTTGATCGATCAACCAATGTGTCGCTTCGGCGGATACTCCGGCATGTGATTGAAAATAGTGCTCCTCATAGTATCTTTTATCCGCGCCCGTCCTGATCAGGACAATATCGAACGGTTTCAGTTCGTATTCGATTTGTGCGAGCTTCTGTTTTACATCATTCACCGTGATCTCATAGCCAGACGGCTTTTCACTAAAATCAAGCAGAACACCATCTCCGTAGAACCACTCCAACGGCAACTGATCAATCGTTTTCGCCGGCTCTCCCTCAGAAGTAGGCCAGTAATGCCAAGGCGCATCGACATGTGTCCCCGTATGTGTTGTGAGTGTCACCGTTTCACTCGCCCATGCCTTCTGTTCGGGAAAATCCGTTGGTTGCAATCCGAAGTACTGCGCGGCTTGGACAGCCCCTTCTTCATGACTACTGTATTGAATCTCAGGTGGAAACGGTTCTTTTGCCAGATGATCAAGAGGCACACTCAGATCAACGAACCGACGTGCTTTTCTATTCATAGCAGGATTCCCTTCTTTCGCATTTGGAATTTTCTGTATCCTCGATCATTATTACTGTACTACCCGCCTTCCACCAGCGTCAAATGAACACAAGCAAAAAGCCAGTACCTCGTCGTCTATGCGGGTACTGGCCTTTTTCATGGAAATTCTATGGGAATTTGCACTTCTACATACGTATCGCCCCCAAGTGGGGATTGCAGATAGTTTTCTCTGCCTGGCTGATCTTTTTTGATCCGGTATTGATTGCGCTCTATCCATTTTGCCAAGTCAATACAGGCCGTAGAAGGAACGAATGGCTCTACACGTTGGACCAGGGTGGCCATCATCGGCTCCTCTGGCAGCATACGTATTTCCAGCATATCGGATGGCAAGGGAATGTCCTGCTTGAGTACATAGCCGATCTCCAATTCGAATGCCGTCTCGTCTCGCTCCGACTCCTTCCACAAAACGATGGGAGAAAGCATCCATCTCTGCTGCTTGCCTGCGTGTTGAGACAGCCGCTCGAAAAGCATCGGAATCTCTTCTACCGTACCTTCTGAACGAAACGAGACAACTTTTTGGGCTTCGACTCGTTTAAATACAACCTCTTGTGCTACATACCCCTTTTGCTCGATCGACAGCAGACGCTCCTTGATTCGATTCAATCGTGCTTGCTCCTCCTCAAGCAGCTGTTCCATTGCTCTTTCTTTTTGCCTGAATATGCCTTGTAGTTGCTCCGGAGACATCTCTTCATGCAGCAATTGCTGAATTTGTTGCAACGTAAATCCCAAGTCCTTGTACATGAGGATTCGATTCAGCGTAACCAATTGCTCTGCTGCATAAAACCGATAGCCAGTTTCTTTGTCGATATCCGCTGGCTTCAAAATGCCAATTTGATCATAAAAACGAAGCGTCTTTAAGGACACTCTGCTCAATCGGGAAAATTCACTGATCTTAAACATGGAAAGACCCCAATCTATCATTCCCTTGACTTTCCCCTGTACGGGAACGTTTATAGTTGAAAAAAATCATGCTTACAAAGGAGCAATGCGAGATGGATTACGACATTTTTCACTTGGGAGATGTCCGCTTGCAGTCAGGAGTGACACTACCTCATGCATTTATTGCTTACAAAACCTATGGTACACTCAACGCCGCCAAGGATAACGTCATTATATTTCCTACATCGTTTGGAGACCAGCATTACCAAAACGAATGGCTCATCGGGGAAGATAAGGCTTTGAACACGAATCAATATTTTATCATCATTCCCAATATGCTCGGCAACGGGCTATCGTCCTCCCCGAGCAACACAGCCAACCCGTATGATCGAGCCCATTTTCCACACGTTACGATCTACGATAATGTCGCTCTTCAGCATCGACTCATTACAGAGAGGTTTGGCATCAAAAAAATTGCGCTGGCAACCGGCTGGTCGATGGGGGCCATCCAGGCTTTTCATTGGGCGGCGATCTACCCAGATATGGTCGAAAGATTGGCTCCTTTTGCCGGAACCGCAAAAACATGGCCGCATAACATCGTCTTGATCGAAGGCATCCGAGCAGCATTACTGGCCGATGCAGCTTGGAATAACGGGCAGTATACGGCATCTCCCGAGGTTGGCTTACGTACCTTGGGGCGCGTTTATGCGAGTTGGGGGTTTTCACAGCCATTTTACCGCGAGGAATGCTATAAAGCTTTGGGCTATGAGACTCTTTCCGAATTTATCTCGGAATTTTGGGAGGAAAGCTTTGTTCCTTCGGATGCAAACGATTTGCTGGCGATGATGTGGACGTGGCAGCATGCCGACATTAGCCAAAATGATAAGTACAAGGGAGACTTTGAGGCGGCGCTACGAAGCATCCGGGCACGAACGGTTGTGATGCCTGTACGGACTGATTTGTATTTCACGCCAGAAGACAGTGAATATGAGACGAAGCACATCCCTAACGCTACCTTTAAGCCAATTGAATCAATCTGGGGACACTTGGCTGGGTTTGGACTTAACCCTGTCGATACCGCGTTTATTGATAACAGCTTAAAAGAACTGTTGGCGACAAACTGAAAATTTCGAAGTAGAGGGACACCTATTAATGGTGCCCCTTCATTACTTCATCCTTATCGTAACATCTGGATAGCGCCCCACAACATCTAAATAGGAAGCATTTGGATCACCCTTAAGATTCCGATCCATGAAGGCTAGCGATACTTCGTTAATAATGGTGTGATTGCGCCGCACTTCAGGACTAAGTGCTTCCATCAGTGGTGAATACAGAGGAAAATCTGTAAAGCTGAGATGCCCCGCCTGCCAGATATCCAACTCCACACCTGATTGAGCTAATACTCGCTCTCGCCGCCCTTCTTCGGCTAGTTTCATCTCCGGCGAATCCTCCAGTTCTGGTAATTTGAAGCCTCCGTTCATAATCATCAGCGGTTTCGTTAACGGTTTGTCACGATCCTCACCATACAAGTAGCCATCCATATTAATACCTGCTTTAAATACAGGATTCTTGTATAGAACATCCACCGCAGTTGCACCCCCAAAGGAGTGACCGATAATGCCAACATTAGAAAAGTCAGCTCGATGGGCAAACGGACTCTCCGTTACCCTTTCACTCATGTCCATAAGCTGCTGAAGGGCAAATTCGATATCCTGCGTCTGCTCCTTGATAACCGGAATAGAAGCATGATTCTGTACGTCGTATTCCATAGGGAGATGAGAGCTCGTGTCTATGAAAGGAGCATAGCTGCCATCTGGATAAACAGAGATCATCGCCGTCCCTGGATGCTCGACCGCCGCTACAATATAACCGTGGCTGGCTAATTCAATCGCTTGAAACGTATTCGTGAAGCGGCTACCTAGCATATTCCCGTGCGATAAGAAAATGATTGGTGCTTCTTTTAGGTCTGAGGCGAAGGAAGTTCCCGCGTAAGTATGCGTCTCCACCTGTTCGAGGTAGCTCAATACTTTCCCAGAAAATCCGTACTGTTCCTCGATAGCTTTGGCAAACGCCGGCAGATTGGAAATGTATTTACCCGGAGTAGCAGAAGATGACGAATCAGCTGGATACCAGATCTGCACATTGATCTTTCTGGAAGTCCCGTCACTCCCTATGCGAGAGTTGTCCGACCATGTGTAGGTAACTGTTCCTACTCGATAAGCGCCAGTTGGTCTCTCAAAGGAAAAGACAGGTAACATAAATGGCAGACAAATGGCGAGTGCGCTGAGCAGAAAAGCCGGCACACTGAGTAAAATAGATTTCTTCCATTCCCTATCCCTTATCGTGTTCCGGTAAGTCCTGACTCCGTACATGCATAGGATCATTAGTGCAACCAAATAGGCTGGACCCATTTGCCAACGCGCCTTTTCAAAAATTAGGTGAAACAGCCCTGTAACGACCAGCAAAATAGGCATTCCCCATAGAACTAGCCGCCCTGGGGCTTTCCGAGACCAAATTAAGTACCACAATAAACCTATAGCCAAAATGACAAACACAACTTCAAAAATCCGCATATGGATGCTGCCTCCTTCAGACAAATGTTTTATACAAATTAATATTTAATTAAACTTAAATATAAGGCGCAGGTTAGCCAGGACATTCGCCCGTCTCCTGGGCCCCAGCCGCTCACCCTTGTTTCGTAATTATTCAACCGTCTTTCGCGTCTGCTCTTCCTCAATAATTCTCCGGAACTTCAACATTATTTCCTTTAGCGCTACCAAATCTTCGTAAGGAAGCTTGGAATAGAAGCGCTCTATGATCGACAATTCAATCTTGCGGCTTGTTTCGATATAGTTCACTCCGGCAGTATCCAGCTCCACAAAAATTTCCCGGCGATTCCCGGGGTTAATCGAACGTTTGACTAACTGGCGCTTTTCCATCTTGTTCAACATTTGGCTGACTGCACTTGCCGTGATGTCCATTTGCTTTGCCAATTCCCCAGTGAGCAGTCGACCGCGTTCATGCAGCAAGTTAATCATGATGATCTGGCTATTCGTAATCGTCTCATCCAGCACATCCGCGTATTCTTGCGTCAGCATCACCTGACAAGCATACTCGATTTCGTTTAGCTCCCGGACAAAAGCGACGAGATCTTCATTCATTTAACCACCCCTAACAATTAAGTTAACTTAACTATTAAAATAAACGATAATCTACGACTATGTCAATTCTCGTGTGTTCAAATCCCAGCTTGTTTCACATAAAATGGAACTACGAAAAAGGAGGGATCTCTGAATGGCTACCTTAACGTATCACGTTGCCGTTTCGCTAGATAATTTCATTGCCGATCAAGCCATGATGGACGGAAATATCGACAGCACTCTCTTTTTATTTGAGGGAGAACATGTACCGGACTTTTTATCTGAAATTCAGGAATATGATGCAGTGCTGATGGGCGCCAAAACCTACGAGTTTGGGTTTAAATTCGGTGCCAAGCCGGGCGAACCAGGTTATAAGGGAATCAAGCATTATATATTCTCAAACTGCATGCAGTTTGAATCCAACGCGGAAGTCGAGCTGATCAAAGGCGACGCCGTTGAATTTATCAAAAATCTCAAACAGCAAGAAAACGGCAAGCTGTGGCTATGTGGAGGGGGTGAGTTGGCAGGAGCGTTACTGGCACATCAACTGATTGATCAATTAGTGCTGAAAGTGAATCCGGTGATGGTCGGTGAAGGTGTCCCGCTATTTGGAAGTGCGAAGCCACGTCTCAAACTCGAGTTAGTAGACATGAAACAGTACGCGAACGGCGTAACGAAGCCTACGTACAACATTGTTTATATATAATGTCACAAAAGAAACGGGACCGCATCAATCGGCCCCGTTTCTTTACCTTCTGTCATATGATTACGTTACATCCTGCAGCTCACGAGCTGGAGCCTCTGCTGCTTTTTGAATCTCCATTTTCCGTATGCGATGCTTGTCTTTCTTTCGGATCGTAAAGACGAGATCATCGTATTGCCATTGGATACCTTCTTTGAGCGTCGGATTTTGACTGTATAGCCAGCCCCCGATGGTATCGAGTTCTTCTTCATTAATATTGGCGTTGAGCAAGTCGTTAACCTCGGAGAGAAGTACCTTTCCGTCCACAATCACATGGCTATTCTCTTCCACAATTTCGATCTCGGCTTTTTCCTCCGCGTCGAACTCATCACGAATCTCCCCTACAATTTCCTCCAAGATATCTTCGATCGTAACCATTCCGGAGGTTCCGCCATATTCGTCCACCAGGATCGCGATATGCGTTCTTTGTTTCTGCATTTTTTTCAAAAGGTCTTTTACAGGAGTCGCCTCTGAAACCATCAAAAACGGTCGGATGAGCTTGGAAATATCCAAATTCGGATCATCGGCATAATTCAGAAAGAACTCTTTCGTGTTAATCATCCCGATAATATGATCTTTATTCTGCGATATAACCGGGAAACGGGTATACTGCTCTTCTTTCATGATTCGCAGGTTTTGCTCAAGGGTATATTCCTTGTGCAAGCAGCTCATATCTGTCCGGGGGACCATAATCTCGCGGGCAAGCATCTCGTCAAAAGCAAAGATATTGCTAACGTATCCATACTCAGACTGATTAATTTTGCCGCTCTCATAGCTTTCCGTCAAAATGATTCGCAGCTCTTCTTCTGAGTGACTTTCTTCGTGCTCCTTGGTCGGTTTCATACCAAATGAACGCACAAGCAGAGCAGCCGAGCCATTCAGCACCCAGATCGCAGGGTACATCAATTTATAGAACCAAATAATGGGTTTCGCACAAAGTAAGCTAACCGCTTCTGCCTTTTGGATCGCCACTGTTTTCGGTGCCAGTTCCCCGACAACCACATGGAGAAACGTAACGAGCGAGTAAGCAATCACAAACGACAGAACTGCCACGACTTGTTCGGGTAAAAACGGCGTAAGAAACGGGCTAATGATGCTTTCAATCGTCGGTTTCCCCAATACCCCCAAGCCAATGGCTGTCAACGTAATGCCCAACTGACACGCTGACAAATATCCATCCAGGTTACTAACTACTTTCTGAACAGCAAAAGCATTCTTTCTCCCTTCCATGACCAATTGGTCTACACGGCTCGGGCGAAGCTTTACAATTGCAAATTCAGTTGCCACAAAAAAAGCGGTAGCAAAAATCAGAAAAGCAATTAGTAACAAATTCATGGTTAGCAATATCCTATCCCCTCTTCATTAGAAGTATTACGTTTTCATTGTACGAAACCCCGCCCCTTGACATCAACGTTCGCTTATATCCAATTTCGTCTTAATTGTTTGATTATAGGCAGTTTTGCTATTTCAGGTCACTCACCCTCACAATTGCTGATTACAGGCATTGCATACTCACTCAATGGTCCCCAGCTCCAACACGACCGGACAATGATCGCTCCCCATCACCTGTGAGTCAATTCCCGCCCCGAGCAACGACGGAGCCAATCTCTCAGACGCGAGAAAATAATCAATACGCCATCCGATATTCCGCTCTCTCACTTTCGGCATGAAAGACCACCACGTATATGCATCTGTCTGATCCGGATAGAAATATCGATAGGTATCCACAAACCCGGCTGCCAGCAAGTTCGTCATCTTCTCACGCTCTTCAGGAGTAAATCCAGAATTACCGCGATTGGACTTCGCATTTTTCAAATCAATCTCTTGATGGGCGACATTCAGGTCCCCACAAACCACAACGGGCTTCTTCGCATCTAGCTGCAATAAGTAGTTCCGAAACCGATCCTCCCATACCAGCCGATAATCCAATCTCGACAAATCACGCTTCGCATTCGGGGTATATACCGTCACCAGATAGAAATCATGGAACTCCAGCGTAATGACTCGTCCCTCAGGCTCATGGTCTTCTTCCAAGCCATAGCGCACAGATAGTGGCTCCATTTTTGTAAAAACAGCCGTTCCGGAGTAACCCTTCTTCTCTGCGTAGTTCCAATATTGATGATACTCCTCGCCGATCTCCATCTCGATTTGACCTTCTTGCAGCTTCGTTTCCTGCAAGCAAAATATATCAGCGTTCACTTCTTTGAAGTATTCATAGAAACCTTTGTTTACACATGCGCGAAGTCCATTTACATTCCAAGAAATCAATTTCGTCATCGCTAATCTCCTCATCGCTATTTGATAGAATCCATGGTACACTATCTTTGTTTTCAATTATAGGAGGTTACGATGATGGACATTGCAATGGGCATCGCATTCATGAGACTTCGTTAAAATCGACAAGACCCCATTAGGCTCAGCCATTTTTAAAAACGGAATGGTATGGGTTTATTTTTGTTTGGATTGATTTTAACTATTCATGAATGAGGTGTTTTTGTTATGTCAAAAAACAATGTAGAGCAAATGCTTGCAATCGCGAAAAACAACGGAATCCTTGTAGACCCAACTACCGTGAAGGTGAATGAATCCGGCTTAGACTTCCTTGCTATTTTTGCAAGTACGATAGATGGTGTTCCATGGGTATTGCGCCAACCGCGCCGGGACGATGTCGTGGAGACAGCCCGTTATGAGAAAAAGGTGTTAGATCTCGTTGCAAATCATCTACGTGTGGAAGTGCCGGATTGGCAGGTTCACACCTCTGAATTCATCGCTTATCCGATCCTGGGTGGCACACCATTGGCGACGATTAATATGGAAACAAAAAGTTATGAGTGGTATTTGAATCCTGAATCACTACCTGAATTGTGTATCCAAACATGGGCGGAAGCATTGGTCGCATTACACGGTATTCATCATGATCTCGCTCGAGATGCTGGTATCCGCGTCAAGCAGCCTAGCGAAGCACGAGCAAGCCTTCGAGAAAAGATGAATGAAGTCAAACGCGTCTTTGGCGTTTCTGGGGCGCTATGGGATCGATGGCAAAAATGGCTTGCGGATGACACATTCTGGCCTGCCCATTCTGCTCTTGTACATGGTGACCTCCATCCGGGGCATATCTTGGTTGCTGAAAACGGCAAGGTAACAGGGCTCCTGGATTGGACGGAGGCCGAGGTAGCTGATCCTGCTGTTGATTTCACGGTTGTCTACCTGTTGTTCGGAGATACTGGCTTGGCGGATTTCATCCAACGGTATGAGAAAGCAGGAGGACGTGTATGGCCGCGCATGCATGAGCATATCGTCGAAATGACGGCTGCGTATCCTGTCACTCTTGCGACCTTTGCGCTGAAATCAGGGCTGGAAGAGTTCAAGATCATGGCACGACAAGCTCTGGGTGTTGATGAAAACGGCACAGAGATCTCTTAGATATACCAACCACCGTCCCTGATTGGAGGCGGTGGTTTTTTATGTAAATAGCTCCATTGAGCCATTACTGGCTTGGAAATAAGGTGTTACAATAAATCGGCTCATTTGGACAATCCTTTACTAAACAGATGGAGTGAATAGGATGAAGCGAGGACTTCTTATTGGCATTGGTGCTGTAGTCGTAGTAGCAGGCGTGCTTTCCATTCCTGTTGAGGCAGGCCCCTCACCCGATACACGAATCATATTGGAGCACACGAAGAAGACGTATATTTCACCGCCCTGTTATGAGCAAGCCAACAAAACGAACAATCTAGCCGAAGCTGATATTCAAAAAGCGAAGGAATTGAATTATCAGCCAGAATCCAGCTGCACGGCAAATTCCCTTGCCCCCATCAAGCAACCGATTGCTTCCGTGCTCGCCGTAAATCTCGGAATCAAACAAAGCCGCTGGGATTGGTAATCGAACGTTGGTTTAAGAAACGTGAATCGAAAATATAAAGGCTTCGTCCATAAAAAAAGAGCGTTAGCTATAGCAGCTAATGCTCTTTTTTTGATTAATAGTACGGAGAAATCATGAGGTAAACAATGACACCCGTCGCACTGACATACAGCCACATCGGCATCGTCCAGCGGGCGATTTTTTTATGTTTTTCCACTTTCATGTTGAGTCCACGTGCAGTCGTTATCAGCGCAAATGGAACGATAATCGCCGACAACAGAATATGTGTAATCAAGATGAAGTAATAAATCGGACGCAGAATTCCCTCTCCCCCGTAGGAAGTGCTAGGTGCCATTCCGTGGTAGATCACATACGAAACCAAGAAGAGAGCTGTTGTGGAAAAGGCTGCAAAAATATATCCTCGATGCATCTTCACGTTTTTGAACTTCACGATGGAAACAAGCGCGGCAATCAAAAAAATAAAGGTAAAGCTGTTCATGACCGCATTAAAAAACGGCAGAAAGGTCAGGTCGAGATGGCTGAAATCATTGTTTTTCGGCATGAAGTACAAGATGGCGACAAGCGTGTTAATCGCTATGGTGAGAATAACGATAATCGGTGTATAGTTGCGTTGTTTCATTCTTATGCTCCTTTTTTCTCAGATCATGAATGAGTATCCCGCTTTAGTCTACCCATTGACGAGCCCGGACATTGGCGGCCACAAGTGGTTAGCCAGTCCAGTCATCCTAATGATAAACGAAGTAGGTATGCCGTACAAAGGCGATTTGATGAACAAAAAAAGGACCAACAAATGTTGGTCCCTTATGTTATTTCTTGTTTGATTGCTCA
The DNA here is from genome assembly GCF_021270385.1 of Brevibacillus sp. AF8. Lineage (NCBI taxonomy): Bacteria > Bacillati > Bacillota > Bacilli > Caryophanales > Paenibacillaceae > Brevibacillus > Brevibacillus sp. AF8. The sequence goes on from NZ_JAGQDN010000024.1 coordinate 43,588, forward strand.
TCCAGTGGTACGGCCTTGTTAATTCCGAGTGTAAAGAAGCTAATAACCACAATCGCCAAGAAGACAATTCCGGCAATCAGGGAGACGCGTGTCTCATCATTGATCCACATACCGATAAGTACCATGATGAGAAAAGCAATGGTCAAATAGTTGGTCACTGGGGCAAAAGGCATTTTGAATGGATGGTTGTCCATTTCAGCACCCTTTGCTTTTCGGAATCTGATTTGACTGATCAAAATGACAAACCACGGAACCATACCCGGCAGAACACTCGCACTGTACACATAAACAAAGAGATTTTCTGGGGCGATATAGCTTAAGATAACGCCAATGCCCAGACCGATCAGAACACCAATCGTACCTAACAACGGTACACCATTCGAAGACAGCTTTGTAAATACTTTCGGGGCTTGGCCATTTACCCCTAAGGTATACAGCATACGCCCTGCACTATAAATCCCGCTATTACAGCCAGACATGGCAGCAGTGATCACGACAAAGTTAATGAGACCTGCCGCTGCGGTAATGCCGATTTTCGCAAAAGTAGCAACGAACGGACTGCCGATTGCCTGCAATTGATCCCAAGGGTAAACGGTTACAATAACAAAGATCGCACCAATATAGAAAATCAAAATGCGCCAAATGATATTTTGGATCGCGCTTCTTAATGTCTTTTTCGGGTCTTTTGCTTCCCCTGCTGTAATCCCGATGAGCTCGACACCTTGATACGCCCCGATCACCAAGGAAAGGGCAAAGAAAAAGCCTGTCCAACCACCTGTAAAGAATCCGCCATTTTCCCACAGATTCGATAATCCGATTGCGATTCCATCATTTCCAATGCCAAAGAAAATCAATCCAAACCCTGCAATAATCATCAAAACGATCGTTACAATTTTGATCATAGCGAACCAAAACTCAAATTCACCAAATGACTTCACAGAAACCAGGTTCGCTATACCGAGTATCACCATGGCAATAATACCAGGTATCCAAGCCGGCAAATCTGGGAACCAGTACTTCATATACGTCCCGACGGCAATGATCTCCGCCATCCCGACAACGACCCACTGGAACCAGTTACTCCAAGCCGTCATATAACCTGCTAACGGATGGATATACTTATGCCCAAAGGTCGCGAATGAACCAGTACTCGGTTCCAAATACAACATTTCACCCATTGCACGCATGATGAAAAAAATAAAAATTCCTACAATTGCATAAGCTAGCATGACGGATGGTCCCGTCCATTTGATCGTGCTGGCAGACCCCATAAATAGCCCAACACCAATCGTACCGCCCAAAGCAATCATCTGAATATGACGGGCTTCCAGACCTCTCTTCAGTTCCTTGTTTCCCACGTAAGCTTCCTCTTCCTCTCTGCTGTTGGCGGTATTTCGGATAGCTTCTAGTCATTCTCGTTTTATTGATTGAAAAACTGCCCCTTAGATATCCCTTCACTTCTTATCAAGCATTCCTACTAGTTAGTAAGATTATTCACCTCTCTCGTCTTACACTATATTGGTAGACTACTTCATATATTTTAATATGTTTTTATAATATCTACAATTATATTTACAAGGAAAATACTTGATGATCAAAGATGATTGCATTCAACCAGAAGAAAAATACATGACAAATCAATTAATTCTAAATGTGATTCTACTTATATAAGGATAAGCAGTATGAAAATTTCCCAGCTAAGAAATACTATCAGCGATTTCAAAATAGGAGGAAATGGAACCATGGAGCACTATTTGGCCGAACAGTATCGAGAAGGACTGCAAGCTTTTGGACAGCTGATGCCAGAGGCCTTGCGAGCATATAATGAATTCACCAGCCAATGCTTTTCGTCCGGTGAATTGTCATCCAAGCATAAGCACTTGCAGGCACTGGCTATCTCCCTTTACTCCGGAAATGAGCACTGCATTGTCTATCATTTGGAAGCAGCTCTCAACGACGGAGTTTCCCAAAAAGAAATTGCTGAAACAGTAGCAGTAGCCGGAGCATTCGGCGGCGGAACTACCCTTTCGCATGGCGTCATATTAATCAATGATGTGATGGAGGAAAAACAGGGAACGATTCAATGAGAAGATGCCGAAAATTCCTGTGCCATTGCGTTTACAAGAGCATACAAAAGCACAACAATCGCCGAGACCTCCCTCGAGCGGTTGTTGTGCTTTTTGCCTCCTCGACTATTTCGGATTAAGCGCTCTTGCCATCGCATCCACATAGCTTTGGCTGGCACGCTTGCTCACTTCCGCTTCGGGGACAAACACTTCAAAGCAGTGGTAGCATCCGGGATATAGATGAAATTCTACGTCTACCCCCGCTTGTGCAAGGCGCGTCACATATTCGATCGTCTCATCTCGGAACAGATCGAGCTGTCCTACGCACGTATAAGTTGGCGGCAGCCCCTCCAAGCTGTCTGCTCTCGACGGCACCGCATATGCGGATACCTGACTGTCGTCGGCATCTTCGCCCAGGTACATGCTCCACGCAGCCAAATTGTTCATCCGGTTCCAGGTTGCATTCTCCGCCTCGATTTCATAGCTGGACGCTGTACGATTACGGTTATCGATCATTGGATACAACGGCATTTGGAAGATAAGCGCCGGTCCGCCTTTGTCGCGAGCCATTAAAGCAAGGGCTGCGGTCAGCCCCCCTCCCCCGCTTGCACCAGCAATCGCAACCCGATCCACATCGATGCCGAGTGACTCAGCTTCGTCTGTCATCCACGTTAAACCGGCGTAACAGTCCTGGATGGCAGCTGGATAAGGGTGCTCGGGAGCCAGACGATAATCGACCGATACGACGACACAATTAGCCGCTTGTACGAAGCGTTCGCATAAAGCGTCGTCCATATCAGGGTGCCCCAACACATAGCCTCCTCCATGAATCCACAGCATAGCCGGAAGCTTACCGCCTGTTCGCTTGACGGGCTCGTATATTTTCGCCAGCATCTCTCCTGCTGCGCCTGGAATCATTCGACTTGTGGTACGTACATGCTCCGACTTCACAATAGGCGGATTTTTCAGCATAGCCCTGCTCGACTCCAAATTTTCTTCCAGTTGAAAACCAGGGAATTGTGCTAATGTTTGCCTTAATTCCGGCAGTACTCGACGATGAAAGTCCACGTGAATCCCTCCATTAAGCCAATGTTGATTCTTGCTCTGTCTCTGCTTCCCACTTGGTTATTTCCTCTCGCACCCGAGGCGCTACCTCTGTTCCCAGCAGCTCAATGGCTCTCATTACCTGATCATGCGGCATCGTGGATATCGGTACATACATCATAAAGCGCGTTATGCCTACCTGTTTGCGAAGGTGGATGATCTTTTGGGCCACCGTCTCCGGATCACCCACATACAATGCCCCCTCCAAGCTGCGTGCGGCATCGAAGGTAGCACGGTTATAATGCGCCCAGCCCCGCTCCCTTCCGATTTTATTCATTCCTGCCTGGGTAGAAGGAAAGAATGTATCTGCCGCCAGTTCCGTATCTTCTGCAACAAATCCCAGTGAATGGGACCCAACCGTTAATCGCGATACGTCATGACCCGCGTGCATGGCCACCTTTTTGTAAAGCTGCACAAGTGGCGCAAACTGCCGCGGACTCCCACCAATGATCGCCAGCATCAGCGGCAATCCCAGCAGACCCGCACGAACAACCGATTCCTGATTGCCCCCGCTCCCAATCCATATGGGTAAAGGGTTCTGAACAGGCCGTGGATAAACGCCCAAATTCTGAATAGCTGGCCGATGACCGCCCCGCCAGGTTACTTTTTCGGACGCCTGTATTTTCAGGAGCAGTTCCAAATGTTCTTCAAACAGCTCATCATAGTCATTCAAGTCATAGCCGAACAGGGGAAAAGACTCGATAAAGGAACCGCGTCCCGCCATAATCTCTGCCCGTCCATTCGAAATGCCATCGAGTGTAGCAAAATCTTGAAAAACACGCACTGGATCAGCCGAAGAAAGCACTGTCACTGCACTGGTCAGCCGAATCCTTTTTGTCAGTGGCGCAGCCGCAGCCAGCACCATAGCTGGAGAAGAAGCAGCATAATCCTTGCGATGATGTTCACCTATGCCAAATACATCAAGCCCAACCTGATCAGCGAGGACGATTTCCTCGACCACTTCACGCAATCGCTGTGCGTGGCTCATCACCTCACCTGTCTGAACATCCGGTGTCGTTTCCACAAACGAAGTAATCCCAATCTCCACAGGCCATCTCTCCTTTTGCAAAACTTGTATCAGTCAACAGCTCTGGAACTAGAATAGTTTCATTTGAAATATCTCCATTTCGAACTATTTCAGTAACTCTATTTCCCTGGGATAGCCGAAACGCGTCTCGTCACTGCCCAATACACCAGAGCCAACGCACTGACAGAGGCTCCGAGCAAGCATACTCCCTCCCAGCCAAAATGCGCATATGTATAGGTCGAGGCAATGGATCCAGCAGATGAGCCGATCGAGTAGAAAACCATATAGCCCGCCGTGAGCCGACTCCGCGCTTCTGCACCCAAGGTGAAGATCATGCTTTGATTCGTAACATGCACGGCCTGTACCGCCAAATCAAGCAAAACTATACCGATCACCAAGGCAAATAGCGACTGTTCTGTATAGCTGATGAGCAGCCACGATAGTAGCAATAGACTCAAGGCAAAACCCGTCGTTCTCTGTCCATAACCCCGATCTGCAAGCTTCCCTGCCCTCGCTGCGGCTAACGCTCCGGCAACCCCTGCGAGACCAAACGCCCCAATCGCCGTGTGCGACAGAGATAGTGGCGGCGCACTCAGAGGCAGTACCAATGGCGTCCACAAAATGCTAAAGGCAGCAAAGATCAGCATAGCCAGAACAGAGCGAATACGTAATAACCGTTCTTGCACAAACAACATCAGTACCGATCCAAGTAACTGGAGATAGGATAGCGGCTTTACCTCTCGTACCCTATTTGGCAATACCCGAAATAATACGCAAACCAGTAACAATAGAAAGGCAGCAGAGACCAGATATACGGAACGCCACCCCGCAAGATCTGTTAAAACTCCCGCAATGGTTCGCGCTAGAAGTATGCCAATGACGATTCCACTTGTAACGACTCCAACCACTCGTCCTCGCTCAGCAGGAGCAGCCATGGTCGCCGCAAAAGCAACAATTGTCTGCGTCACAACGGCAAGCAATCCGACTGCAGCGATACCTGCGAATAGTACCGTGCTGGTGGAAGCAGTCCCTACGACAACCAGCGCTACCACAGATAAAAACATCTGACCAATAATCAAGCGGCGCTGGTTCAATAAATCGCCAAGCGGCACAAGCAACAACAGTCCTACTGCATAAAAGATTTGAGTAAGGGTGATCAGAATCCCAATGAGGGAATAGTTAATTCCGAACTCCCTCGACAAATGATCAAGTAGCGGCTGCGCAAAGTAGATATTCGCAACTGACATCCCGCAAGCAACCGCAAACAATAGTGTTACATAGCGAGGCATGGGAGAGCCTTGCACTGAATCCGCCTTCCTATCGGCTTTAGCCGCTACTTTTTCAACAGCTTCCTCCATCTGACTTCACCTTACCTCCTTTCATTTTTCGTTCCGAGCATAATAACATACTGATCGGTACGTTATTATGCCCAGTAAATATATCCCACTATTTCTTTTTCTGTCAACATCATTCTTTTTAGTTGTGAATAAACCAGCCTAAAATTGACAAGGCAGATGAAAACCAATAAAATATAAAATACCATTCAGTACAAAATGTTGGCCGATACATAGATTTGAATACATGAGTAATGAGAGGTACTCTTTATGGCAAGAACACGCGAATTTGACGAAGAAAAAGTACTAGAAGCAGCTATGCAGCTCTTTTGGGAGAAGGGGTATGAAGCTACCTCATTAAGTGATTTAACTTCCCGTATGGGTATCCAGCGCCCCAGTATTTACTCAACCTTTGGGGACAAAAAAGAATTGTTCGAAGCCGCACTACGTAGATACACGATGTCTCGTGCTTCGGAGATACGAGCGAAGCTTCAAAACCATCCATCTGTAAAAGAGGCATTTCGCCACTTTTTTAGGGAGGTAGCCGACGAGGAATATGCGGAAGGTCTCAGCCGAGGATGCTTTTGCATTAATACCATGGTCGAGCTAGCCCCTCATGATGAGAAATTTGAGATTTTGACAAGGGAACACCAAATGTACCTCTCTGTCATCTTTCAAGAAACGATTGAGCGAGGTATCCAATCAGGTGAACTCGATTCGGGTATAGAAGCGAAAGCTACTGCACAAGCGCTTATCGTATCGTTAATTGGACTGACCGTCATCTTGAAATCTCGTCCAAATCGATCATTTGTTGATAATTCGATAGAAGTTACGCTGACGTTACTTAGATAACTATTCGGATCAACATGGACAAAAAAAGACCAACATCTGTTGGTCTTCTTTCTCTCTATCACTACAACTACTGTGTACGCTCCAATTTAAAACGCTGCACCAATGACTGCAACTCTTCCGCAATGTTGGCAAGATGCGTTGCCGATGCCGCCACTTCCTCCATCGAAGCATTCTGTTCTTCACTGGCTGCGGCGACTTGGTCGACCTCTTGTGCAGTAGCTTGGCTCATAGAGCTCGATTCACCAAAGGCTACCAGCATCGCTGTATTTGATTGCATCAACCGTTCGCTAACGCGGGCTACTTGCGCGAGATGCGCGTCAATGCGGTTAATGGCCTCATACATCTCTGTAAAGCGCTGCTCAACCGATTGTGTCAAATCGCTTCCCGCTGTAGCAGAATCTACACCTTCCTCCGTGCGCCTAACCATGTGAAGCACGCGATTCTGAACCTCACCGATCAGACTGTCGATCTTTTCAGCAGCAGACCCTGTCTGATCAGCCAGCTTGCGTACCTCATCAGCGACGACAGCGAACCCCCGACCTTCTTGCCCGGCGCGCGCCGCTTCAATAGCAGCATTCAACGCAAGCAAATTCGTCTGAGAGGCGATATCCTGGATGAAATTCGTCACCCCGCTAATTTCTTCAGCAACCTGTTTTAATTCCTCCATCTCCTGCTTAGAACGGGCAGAATGTTCCACGATCATATTCACCTGTTGTCTTGCAGCTCCAAGGGACTCCTCTCCGGTATTAGCCAGACTGGTGATGACCTGCGACATTTCCGTGCTCTCACGCAGGATGCGGATGGCGTCATCCAGCTCCTGTTGCGCTTGCGTCGCCGATTGCTTCACGGTATCTATACTCTGATTCATATCGGAAGACATGGACGCTATTTCTTGCATAGAGGCAGCGACTTGTTCAATTGTTTGCACGTTCTCCTCCGAATTCGCAGACAGATGCTGGGAGGAAGCTGAGATTTGCTCGGAATGATCGGTAATTTGACGCAAGACATCTGACAACGATTGCGACATCGTATTAAAGTTGGATTGCAGCTGCCCAATCTCATCCGTTCTTCCACTCTGGATGGACCGGACCGTCAAATCGCCCTGCGCGATTGAGTCGGTCAGTTGCTTCAATTGCAGAATTGGTCGCACTGTGCGTTTCATGAATATCCAAACAAACAGGGCAATGAGGGCAAGCAACAGTACGATGAACAAGAATGAGGTCCGCATCAGTGGCCCCGTTTTTTGATTGATTTCATTCCAATCTATCACGGAGACAACGTTCAATCCGAGTGAATTTTCCTTGTTGAAATGGTAATATTCACGAAGCTCGTTATCCTCCATTTCGAAAGAACCCTGCGCCTGATTACGCATCACTTGGAAGCGCTCGTCTTCAAGCGGCTTGCCCTGCGGGAATCGCGGATGCGACATTGTCACATTGTTCTGATCGAACAAGCTGACATATCCCTTTTCTCCGATCTTGTACGTCTTTACCAGCTCGTTTAAGTGATCGATAGAAACGTCGATTCCTGCTACTCCTTTCCCATCGGGGAGCGTCTTGGCAAACGTAATCACGTAGCTTCCGCTTATCGCGTCGATATAAGGTGGCGTCACAACGACCTGCCCTTTATGCTGCATTGCTTCCTTGTACCATTCACGGGTAGTCGGATCAATTTCCTTTTTCGCCGAGTTGTAATATCGTTTGTCGTAGTACATAAACGCAGCCAAAACATTGTCAATGTCTTTCTCTATGTTGCGGATGCGATCATAGATATACGTATCCGCACTTTGCCCCGGCGGAACTTGAACATCCGCAAAGCTATCAATCGTAGCAGAATAATCCTCGTACGAGTTATTGAGTACTTGTGTAATCATCGTAGTAACCGATTCGACTTGAGACAGCAATTCGTGCTCTAACTGGTTGCGCGCCAGTTGTGTTAAGGTGAGGCTCAAAACGACAGAGGGAACAACAATAAGCAGGACGAGTAAAAACAGGATCTGCTTTGATAGCGATGCTTTATAACCAGTAATCATTTTCTTTATCATCTGTGATGACTCCTCTCTAGTGAAGTAGAATAACGAGTTGCAACGCAAACAACGCCCCACCGGTCGTCAGAAGGCGCGTTCCTATCAGGTCAGACTTATACCTATGCCCACCTTTTCCACGTGAACATTTCTGCAAAGTATATTTCCCCTGTTAGTACCTATTTGAAACTTCACGGCATTGGATAAGTAAAATTTGGAAAAATTCTTTCCGATACAAATAATAACCAAAAAGTAATCCGCACTCTGGATTGGCTGCCGTTTTGGTTGACGATTCGATTTATGAAAGGAGGTATCATCATTCATGTTGTCTGTTACACCTAGATATGCCATAAGCTCGTCCGTCCAGTATAGAAGCCCAGGAATTCACCTACAGACGAAAGCCCTGGAGCATGACAGCAACAAAAAGCAGGATCATGTAACGATTAGCCAGCAAGGCCTACAGCTAAGCAATGGAAAAAACGCACCCAATAAGATGCTGCAAAGCCTCATGGAACAAAAGCAAGCCATGCTGGAGAGACGGAACAACTATTATGCGGATGCGGTTGAAAAACTGACAGACCCGAAAGTCATGAAAGAACGACTGGATGAGATGGACAAACAGATCGAGGAAATCGAGACGCAAATGAAACGAATTCAGTTGGAAGAACAACGCAAGGCGAGAGGCACGGATGAAGAGAGCCAGGAACAGAAATCTTCGGATATCGCCCCCGACCAAGACGAGTCATCACTTCAACCCTCCCCTACCCTCCATGCTGTTTTAACGGCAACTCACGACCTCAAGAATATACACAGTGTAAAACGCGCTCAGATTACCTTGGAATTAGAAGCTAAAGCGTGGGAGCCCTCATCAAAGGACGGAGATTTTACGAAGTCCGAAGAACTAAAGCGGAAAGCAGAAGGCTTGGACGGCAAGTTGCTGAAGATGGCTGACGAGATCGACAAAAAGCTTGAGAATTCTCAAGAGGCTAATCAGACAGAGCGTTCATCTAATGACGAGCAATTAGATGAGCAAAAGAAAAACCCTTACCTGCAACAGCGAATGGAAAACCAACATGCATCTGGAACTACCATCGATTGGATTGCATAGCTTGTAAGCAAGAAACCTCCTGCCGCTACACAGTAGTAGCTCAGGAGGTTTTTTCAGTTTGTCTCCAGAGGAAAATACCGGGAAAGCAGGGCAAATAGCTATCAAAGTGACTGTTAAACAGTTGTTTAAAAGGCGCCGTTGTTCACGATACCGTTTCATCCGCACTCGTCACAGCTGTATTTTTCATCATATAATGAATTGTTGATATGTCAGTAACTCCCCCTAACAAACATACGGAGCTGGTTAACCATATGAATATCCTTGTAACCGGAGCAACAGGTTTTCTCGGAAAAAAACTATCCCAAGATCTATTAAACGAAGGCCATTCCCTTTACTTACTCGCTCGTAATGAAAAAAAAGCAAGCGATTTGTTGCAGAGCTTTGCCGAAGAACACCAGGCAAGGGTACATATTTTACTCGGTGATGTTTCGAAAAAAGGCTTGGGCGTCTCTGAAAATGATCTGGGACTGCTCAATCAAAAAATAGAGGCGATGTACCATATTGCCGCATACCTTTCCTTTGATCCCGCTCAGAAACCGCAGACGTACGAGGTAAATGTAGTGGGAACAAAAAATACGTTACAATTCGCAGAAGCCATTCGCTCCCCCCGCTTTATCTATGTAAGTACGGCTTATACCATCGGCACCGAAACAGAAGGAAAAGAAGCGCTGTACAGCCCGGAACGCTCCTACGTGAACAACTATGAAGAGACAAAATGCTTGGCAGAGCATCTCGTCTTTTCCTATAGCGACAAAATGGAGACCATCATTGTCAGACCGTCGATCATTATCGGCGATTCCAAAACGGGCGAGGCTGATACCAATTTTGGCTTGTATGGATTATTAAAAGGCCTTCGCGTATTGAAAAGAAGAGCGTCCCGCACAGAAGGCTGGGAAAATCAGAAGTACCGAATCTTGGTGGATGTCGACGTGAATTCGAACCTCGTTCCGGTTGATTATGTCTCTTCTGTCTTGCTCGCTGCGCTCACTCATGGCGAGCATAAGGAAATCTATCATGCTACCAACCCTGTTCCACCTACCCAACAATTAGTAGTCGATTGCATCAAAGAAGTCTTGAACTTTCCGAACTTAGTACCTGTTCCATTTGAAACAGACGAGCTGCTAACCGAAGAAGAGAAAGCCTTTAATGCTTCTATGAGCTTGTTCCATTCGTATTGGAAGCGGAGTATCACTTTCCCGAATGACAACACCAAGAAACTGCTGAAAAAAGTGGGGCAAGACGAATTGCAGATGGATAAAGAGATGCTGATTGGGATCATGAGTGAGTTTCAGAAGCAGGCTGTGCTTAGTTAGTCAGTTAAGATGAAAACCGCACCGGATGATTTGGTTCCTCAAAACAACTGGCCACCCTGAAAGGATGGCCTTCTGTTAACATCGCGTCACCGACGCATACGTTCCTCGAGCCTGTGTCTCTAGGACTGGCGTTCAGCGGTTGCTGGACTGTGTTTCGTATGTGCCTGGTTTATGTCTAACTTTTTCTTTTACTATCACATGTAAAATCAGTGCAGCAACGATAGCGATCAACACGCCAATCATACCAAACCAAGTAATTGACGATAAGGATACTTGATCAACAGCGATACCGCCAATTCCAGCCCCTGCCGCCATCGCGAGCTGCATCATGGATTGGTTAAGACCAAGCATTACCCCAGAATTATTCGGTGCAATCCGAACCAAATTATACTGTTGCGTTGGCCCGGAAGACCAAGCGGCGAAGGACCATAATACCAATATCGCGATCACCGTAAACGGTTCATGTGAGATAGAGACGGTAATCGAGAGCAAAATGAGAGCTGCAACGTGCAGAACCATTCCACCAAGTAATGTAGAAGATACTCCCCATTTGTCCGTACTGTAACCACCGAATTTGGAACCGACCAGACTAGCTAAACCGAACGCCAATAAAGCGCTACTCAACAAATTTTCACTTATACCAGCTGCTTCGAGAAGATAAGGAGATATATAAGTATAGGCAATGGAGTATCCACCCAGCCAAAAGAACGTAACCGATAAACCAAGCCCAACTTTCGGGTTTTTCAACAGTGCTAATTGCTTCGAAAGAGGTACGGGTTCATCTCCTTTTACTCGTGGGATTGTGCGGGACAGGACAAACATCGCCAAAAGACCTGCAATTGCAATAAACCCGAATACAGATTGCCAACTAAATGCAGCTGCCGCTATTCGTCCAAGGGGAACTCCGATAATTAAAGATGCTGTAAATCCCATAATGACAGTTGCGATTGAACTCGCCTGCTTGCCTTCAGGAGAGATCTTGGCCGCAATATCTAAAGCAGTCACAACCACCATCCCAGCACCTACAGCCATGATCACACGCGCCATAATAAAGAATTCAAATCCCTGAAGAGCGAACGAAAGTATATTGGCAACTACGAAAATTCCTAGCGCACTAACAAGAAGCCTCTTCCTATCCATTTTCGCCGTTATGGCCATCATCACAGGAGTTAAAATGGCATACACAAATGAAAATATAGTAACCAGCTGTCCTGCCGCTGTAATGGAGATGCCCATAGTATCCGAGATTTTATCCAGGATGCCAGAGATTACATACTCTGAAGTACCCACCAGAAAACTGACCAATGACAAAAAGTAAACCTTCCATGTATTCGACATGAATTGCACCCCTTAAAATTTAAACATATTAAGATATGTCGATATGAAACTCAAAATATAACTGAATACTCCATGAAGCATTCAGTTATATTCGTTCATATTTGACTGCTAAAAAAAGCGCCTATTTCACGTATTTTTTCTTCGTCCCTGGTATAGTACGTATATTTTCCAATACGCTCCGTCTTGATCAGCCCAGCGCGTTGGAGAATGGACAAATATTGGGACGCGGTTGATTGGGTCATATTCAATTTCTCAGTTATTTGACTGACGCATACCCCGATCTTTCTCATATCAACTCCTTCATGGGGTATAAAATGTTTTTCAGGCTCTTTTAACCAATGCAAAATTTGGAGTCTAGACTCGTTGGACAGCGCTTTAAAAATTTCAATTGGATCCATACGCATTATTATATCGAGAATTGTCGATGTGTCAATAATTGTGATACGAATGAGAAGACATTGCCTAACCCTGTAACAGCAGATTAATTCCGTTACAGGGTTTTGGTTTTGCAAATTTCCCTTGATCATCAAAGGTGATTGTGAAAATACATACCTTGGTCTTTTAAAACCAAGACCACACGTCTTTGACATAACTAGCTTCCGTTTGCAAGCGGTTCAGCCCCCCCACCTGCTGCGCCTGACCACGGCAGCCTAGTTAGTTGGTATGTGCGACGGCGCGGATTTCAATCAGTTGTTGAGGAAACGCAAGACCCGACACGCCGATGAGAGTAGCAGCCGGACGATGGTCACCGACATACTCTTTGTACATACTGACGCACTTCTCGAAATGCTCTTGCGGATTTGTCAGAAAGACCTCTATCTCAGCGATGTTCGACCTCGTGACACCAAATCCCGCCAGCACGCGATCGAGATTATCCAGCGTCTGTCGGGTCTGTGCCTCGATATCACCCTCGCCAACAAACGCGCCCTGCATATCATGGGAAAATTGCCCCGAAATGTAGATCGTACCATTGACGCTATAACCTTGTGTGACGCCGAAACCTTCTTCCCAAGCAACACCGTGATTGTAGGTTTTAACATGAGCCATTTTATTCTCTCCTTTACTCAAAGTAAGATTAGAATAAAAGTAAATCAAATAAAAAAACAGTACGCACATTATTGATAGCTACTACCAGAAAGGATAGTGTAAAAAATGAGCATGGCTGAATATAAAGGTAAGGTTAAGAATATTCAAGATACACCGTTTGGTTATACCTTGTCAGTCATAGGTGGTAAATGGAAAATGGTTATTATATACCTCCTGGCAGAAAACCAGCCGGTTCGCTTTAATGATTTGAAAAGACAGATAGGGGCTATTACTTATAAAACATTGAGTTCCCAACTAAAGGAATTGGAAGCAGATGGTATGGTGACACGGAAAGAGTACCCTCAAGTTCCTCCTAAAGTCGAGTACAGTCTCACACATAAAGCGGAAACTCTATTACCTGTTTTGGAACAATTATGTGAGTGGGGAGTGAAATACCAAAGCCGTTAAATGAAATCTAGGTTTTCTGATCTCTCCCCCAGAATGAGAGAGTTATTTTACACCCAAAACCCACCCGCTTTCACGGATGGGTTTTTTAAAGGTTCAGCCATTACTGGTTCAGTGCATCAAGCGAAGTGCGAACATGATTGGCAAACGAATAGTTATTTCTGGCATCCCAGTTGATAGACCAGGTCATAACTCCTTGGAACTGCGGATAACCAGCTGGATTTTGGAGTTTGTAGGTTCCTCCAAAAGACGTGCCCTTTACCAAATATTGAAGGGCTTTCTGGATATCGGCAGGAGACGTATATCCTCCCCCGGCAGCACTTGGAGCAGAAGGCAGCCCGATAGCGACTTGGTTCTCCCTCAAGGCTGGAAACATGTTGTTAGGATTACGCCCGATCGGGAATCCTTTCAATAGCATTTCTGCCATCGCTACTTGGAAATCAGCCGTTCCTTGTTGATACGTACGACCATCCAATGCTTCCAGCGCTCCAGAATTATAGTGTTGGACGTGTATATAATTCATTCGATCACGAAGGGCATGAATCACAGGCAGATAAGCGCCCCACGGCCCACCATAGGAAGTGTAGCCTCCTTGGACATAAGCCGTTTCTGGCGCCATTGTCAGAATAAAAGATGGGCCAAATGTATTCGTGATCGTTTGAGTCGCTGAGATCAAATTTATAATTTTGGGCGTTGTCGGATTTTTAAAATCAGTGTCCCCCGCATTTAGCGACAAGGAGCTTCCTTCCAGATCAATATCCATACCATCAAATCCATACGTTTGAATGATCGAGGTCATCGAGGTAATAAAATTTTGTTTGGCAGCTTCCGTCGTCAGCTCTACTGTACCATTCGCTCCGCCAATCGAGATGAGGACCTTCTTCCCCTTTGATTTTAACAAGGCGATATCCGACTTAAATTCCTCAACGGATGCATTGAACGGCACGAATCCCATTGTCGCATGATTCCCACCGACTGGTTCAGCGAATGCAACATTGATGACATCGTATTTATCCGAAACATCTCTTAGCTTGAGTACTGTAGAACCATTGTCAAAATTATGCCAGTAGCCGATCAAAACTCGTTTGGACGCCGGTTCAGTTGGGGATTTAGATAAAGTGGTTACCGTTATCGAGGCGCTTGGTGGGGATACATTGCCTGCGGCATCTTTTGCCTGGATCGTAAATGTATATGTCGTATTTGCCAGAAGCCCAGTCACGGTATAGGATGTGGTACTCGATGTACCAGCGAGTGAATCTCCGTTGTAGACGAGATACTCCTGAACAGCTCTGTCATCCGTAGAAGCTGACCAAGATAAGCTGACCGAGCTACTCGACTTCCCTACTTCACCAAGATTTGTAGGAGACGTAGGTGGAATGGTATCGGGAGCAGAGGGACCTTGCAGTTGCCACAGTGTCGGTACGTTGGGCGGTTCCCACCCGACAAGCGATGTATGAGCAAATGTACATTTGTAATCTTGCCCTTGATACGTAACCATGTCTCCTACCTTGTATACAGTGTTGGGAGTCCACGGTGTCATAGCGTGAGAAGACTGCGGGAATAGAGAAAAAATTAAGATAAGCGATAGTACTACCAAAACTCCTGTTTTTCTCATCAAAAAATACATCAAACAAAGCCTCCTTCATTTTTACTCGCCCCCTCATACAGATGAGCTAACATAAAGATATACTTATATTTGGAAAAAATGTATTTTTTTGATTAACATACAATAAGAAAACCTCTATCGAGGCTTTTCGAAGAGGTGCCAACCGCGTTTTTGCGGATAATTTTCTTCTGCTCCAGAATTTTTAAGCCTGTTCCACGGGCTCGGCATTGACAACGTTTTCACAGAATAATAGAATACACTTACGACAAGTTAACTATGATGGAGATTCGGAGACTCATACTTTTTGGCACTTTCATTTTTGAAAGCGCCATTAAAGTATGGGTTTTTTTACGTGCATCTCCGTCTTTGTTAGAAATCACCTAGGGGGAGGAATAAGATGCTCAAACTGTTTAAGCCTGCACCGCCTATTGACAGATTGCCTGACGAACAAATTGATTCTGAGTATAAAAAGCTCAGACTTCAGGTGTTTCTCGGAATCTTCATTGGTTATGCGGCGTACTATCTCATCCGCAAAAACTTTTCGCTCGCCATGCCGTATTTGATTGAAGATGGATTTACAAAAACAGAGCTCGGCTTTGCGTTATCCGCCATTTCGATTTCCTACGGGATCAGCAAGTTTGTAATGGCCATTTTTTCAGACCGAAGCAACCCGCGAATGTTTTTGCCTGCCGGTTTAATTCTTTCTGCACTTATCAGTTTATTGATGGGCGTTGTTCCTTACTTCACCTCATCCGTCACGATCATGTTTGTGATGTTATTCCTGAACGGTTGGTTCCAGGGAATGGGCTGGCCTCCATCCGGACGTGTCCTCGTACACTGGTTTAGTGTAAGTGAAAGAGGAAACAAAACAGCCATTTGGAATGTAGCCCATAACGTTGGCGGAGGCTTGATGGCCCCCCTCGCTGTTGCAGGTGCAGCAATGTTTACCGGACTTACGGGTAATACCGCCTCCGGATATGAAGGCGTGTTTACCCTGCCTGCTCTGGTTGCCATTGTCTTTGCATTCATTACGTATTTCTTAATTCGCGATACTCCACAGTCTGTCGGTCTGCCGCCTATCGAAGAATATCGCAATGACTATCCAAACAAAGAGAAGAAAACGTTTGAAACAGAATTCTCCACAAAAGAAATCCTTTTCAAATATGTGTTGAACAACAAATGGGTTTGGGCAATCGCGATTGCCAACATCTTCGTCTACTTCGTCCGTTACGGCGTTCTGGACTGGGCGCCGACCTATTTGAGTGAAGAAAAAGGCTTTGATATGAGCAAGTCGAGCGTTGCCTACTTCCTGTACGAATGGGCCGGTATTCCGGGAACGCTCCTGTGCGGCTGGCTGTCCGATAAATTGTTCAAGGGCCGCCGTGGACCCGCAGGGTTTGTCTTTATGCTCGGTGTATTGATCGCTGTTCTGGTCTACTGGTTCAACCCACCTGGAAATTCCGTTGTCGATATGATTTGCCTGATCGCTATCGGTTTCCTGATTTACGGTCCAGTCATGCTGATTGGTTTGCAAGCCCTTGATTTTGTACCGAAAAAGGCTGCCGGAACCGCTGCAGGGCTGACGGGTCTGTTTGGTTACCTGGGCGGTACAGTCACAGCGAATGCATTGATGGGGGTTATCGTTGATGCCTCCGGCTGGGATGCAGGATTTATGTTGCTGACAGTTTCGTGCGCATTGGCTGCTCTTGTTTTTGCCCTTACGTGGAATGTACGGGGGCAGGAAGTCGTTAAAAATCATTAAAATAGCAAAAAGAAGGATGAAAATCGTTGTGATTTTTATCCTTCTTTTTTTATCAAAACCGATCCCCCGATCCAGAGTACGCCCTAACCTGAACATTGAATACCACATTTTCCAGCTGACTGGAATAAGAATTGTCATGCTAGAACAAAATAGGACAAGTTTCTTTTTAGGACTGTAATGAAGCTGCAAAGGAGGAAAACCATGTGGAAAACAATTGTTTCAAACCTTCCTGCCTGGCCAGTTTTTATTCAAGCCGCAGTCGTTTTTCTTGTTCCTTATGCGATTTCAAGATTATTTCATTGGATTCGTACAACGGAGGAAGAGTGATATAGATGGAAAGTATCACTCCATTTACAGACGATTACCTATCGAATTTGAATCTTATCCGCCAGGAAATCGACCAAAACGCAGATGTGCATATCCGCGAATTTTCTTTCGGACAGACTGCCATTCGTGCTTCCATTATTTTTGTAGATGGGTTATCCGATCACGATCTCATCGATAATACTATTCTGAAAACGCTCATGAATGATTCTGTGGCAGTGATGGTACAGGAGAATTCTTCCGGGGACGTTTCTGTATCCAAAGAGTTTTTCATCAATCATGTGCTTTCCATCCATGAAATACTGGAATGCCGTGATGTATACGATCTGAGGGCAAAAGTATTGACTGGCTACACGGCATTATTGATAGAAGGGTCCGCAAATGCTCTCCTTCTTAATACCGTAAAAGTAAAAACAAGAAATATAGATGAACCTGTCTCAGAATCTTTGGTTAGAGGCCCTAGAGTAGGCTTCACGGAAACGTTAAGCGAAAATACCGCCCTCTTGCGCAGACACGGTGAAAATGGAGATCTTCTCTTCCTAAAATTTCAGGTGGGAGAGCGCGCAAAAAAAGAGCTGATCATCGCCTATATGAAAGAGATTGCGAATCCCGCGTTGGTTGAAGAAGTAAAAAATCGAATTACGAAAATTAAAATTGACCATGTGCCGGAATCCGGCTATGTGGAGCAACTTATTGAAGATAATTATCTCAGCCCATTCCCGCAGGCGCAGAGCACAGAACGGCCTGACCGCGTCATCAGTGCATTACTGGAAGGACGAGTGGCCATCTTGCTGGATGGTACTCCTTTTGCCTTAATCGTTCCGGTGACGTTCAGCATGCTCCTGCAATCGCCTGAAGACTATTATGAGCGATGGATTCCAAGCACATTCATTCGCTTATTGCGCTTTTTCACTGCCTTTTCTTCCTTGCTTATACCGGCCCTCTATATTTCCTTTATCTCTTTTCACCAAGGGCTGATTCCTACCGAATTAGCTATTTCCATCATCAGCACTCGACAAGGAGTTCCATTTCCCGCTTTGTTGGAGGCACTGATCATGGAAGTTTCTATCGAGATTATGAGAGAAGCCGGTCTTCGATTGCCGAAACCAATCGGCCCTGCCATCGGGATTGTCGGTGGGCTGATTATTGGTCAAGCTGCAGTACAAGCAGGTATTGTCAGCCCAATTATGGTAATCGTCGTAGCTGTCACTGCTATTTCCTCCTTTGCCATTCCGTCATACAACCTGGGTATTTCCTTACGTCTCATTCGGTTTTTGGTCATGTTCTCCGCAGCCATGTTTGGATTGTACGGGGTGATTTTGTTTTTTCTCTTGCTTACGAGCCATTTGGTAAAACTAAAAAGTTTTGGTGTACCTTATGTTACTCCTGCTGTCCCCTATCGATTAAGGGATTGGAAAGATTTCATGGTGCGCATGCCACTCATGATGATGAAACGCCGTCCAAAAATGCTGCATACGAAAGAGCCGACTCGCAAAGGATAGCCACTCAGTATAGTAGGTGAAGCCCAAAATGTTACCCACCCGAAATGATCGGATCACCACCTCCCAAACAGCAGTGATCATCATCAACTTTATACTGGGAGCGGGAATCCTTACCCTGCCTAGAATCTCAGTGGAAAAAGCAAAGACACCGGATGTTTGGATAAGTGTCCTCATTGGCGGTTTACTTGCGATGCTCGCTGGGATAATCATTGTAAAATTAAGCCAGCGGTTCCCTGAGAAAACGTTTTTTGAATACAGCGAGGAAATTGCAGGGGAATGGGTTGGAAGGATGCTCAGCCTTCTGATCATCTGTTATTTTTGTTTGACCTCATCTCTTCAAGTCCGATCTATGGCTGAAGTAACAACCTTTTACTTGCTGGAGAAAACCCCAATGTGGGCCATTGTTATGGTATTTTTGTGGGTTGCTCTTTATCTTGTCATAGGTGGCATCAATTGTCTCGCCCGTATGCTTGAGATTATCTTGCCAATTACTGTCCTCTTTTTTTTGGTGGTTTCCTTGATGAGCATAAAAATTTTTGAAATCGATCATCTTCGTCCCGTATTGGGGCTGGGGTGGAAACCGGTGTTCGATGGGATTAAACCAACTGCGCTCGCCTATACCGGTTTTGAAATAATGATGATTCTGGTGGTATACATGAGACAGCCAAATAAAGGCGTGAAAGCCGTTGTGGTGGGAATTAGCGCCTCGTTGATCTTTTACCTGATGACAGTCGTGATGGTCATTGGGGCGTTTTCAATCGATGGAGTCGTCACAAGGACATGGCCGACCATTGATCTCATACGAAGCTTTGAAATTACCGGTTTACTCTTTGAACGGTTTGAATCGTTGCTGCTCGTATTATGGATTATGCAAATCTTTTCTACTTTCACGTTGGCTTACTACTCAGCCGCTCTAGGCCTCGCCCAGCTCTTCAAGAAAAATATGGAGCCGTTTCTATTCGGATTGCTGCCTGTTATCTACATCATTACGATGACTCCAAAAGAAATCAATAGTGTATTTGCACTTGGCGATTTTGTGGGCGATGCAGCCTTTTTATTATTTGGTGTAATGCCCCTTCTGCTTCTTATTATTTCTGGCTGGAAGGTGGGTAAGCATGAAGCAAAGTCATCATCGTGAGTGGCTCCTCCTCTTGACGTCGTTATCTGTTTTCCTGCTCTTCTTACTGACTGGATGCTGGAGCAGCAACGATATCGACAAGATGGGTATGGGCATCGGTTTGGCATTGGATGCCAGCAACAAATCAAATGTTGAAAAAAAGCTGGAAAAGCAGGGAAAGAGCCCTCCTCACGTTGACACAATCACCATGACCTATCAATTTATTAACCCAAAAGCAACAAGCAAAGAAAGCAGTTCGGCAGGACCACAACAAAAAGCATATTTGAATGCGTCCCAAACTGGTGAATCTATCCTTCCAATCATCCGTGAATTTTCATTGAGTCATGATACCCCCTTGTTCAGCCCGCACTTAAAAGTCATTGTGATTAGCGAGGCTCTGTTACACACACATCGTTTGGAATCTTTGCTGGATCTATTTCTGCGAGATAATGAAATACGTCCAAGCTGCTTGGTATTGGTTAGTAACGGGAATGCCCGCGATGTCTTGGAAACCAAAAAACCGGGAGAATTGCCAGCACTGAATTTGCTTGGAATCGTAGATAACCGAAACCGAACAGCCAAAATTTTACCTCCTGTGTCACTCGCCAAATTAACGGCCAAGTTGAATTCCGAATCAAGCTTTCTCTTGCAAAATGTTGCCGCTTCTAACAAGGAAGTGAAGTTTGAGGGGGCAGCCGTGATCAATGGAAAGACAAAAAAATGGGCGGGATTTTTAAACGAAATGGATTTGGAGGGCATAACGTGGATAACCGGAAAAGGTAAAGGAGGGCTAGTGAGAAGCCTTGACAAGGAGACAGGTCAACTGATCATCTATGAGATCGAAACCATGGAGAGCAAAATCACTCCCCATGTTGACGGAAACAAGATTTCCTTTGATGTGCATATCAATTCGAAGGGACGCTTGTCTGAAAATTGGGTGTTGAACGCAAATCCTTTTGAAAATGAATTCCTGAAAAGGGTGGAAAAAGCGGCTGAATTGGAAGTACGGAAACTGGTCAAGAGTGTCACAGCAAAAATGCAAAACCATTTCCATGCGGATGTTGCCGGATTCGGAGAACGTTTGCGAATCGAGTATCCAAAAACATGGGAGAAAGTAAAAAAAGATTGGGACCAAACATTCAGTACTGTACCCATCACTTACTTCGTAAAGCTTACCACTACTGATTTCGGCGCATCAGGGCCTAGCAAGTGAAGCTTCCTTTCGTTCTGTTATCTATTAATTGCGATTGGAGTAAGATGTCCCCTCTCCCCTTACTCCATTCCCTCTTCGTATGAATCACTTAACTTCTGCTATGACCATACCGTCCAGCGACTTTTGCAGACCATATGTTGCAAACGCTGAAATAAGGTGTTATATTATTTGACGTATCAATTATTGATGCGTCAAATATCATCAAGCTATCATGCTCCACTGACTGTATGTTGTCATGCTTGTGGATATATGACTGAGTTCCTATTCATATTGCCCCCGGGAGGCATTTTTCATGACACGCAAGGAATTTGAAGAAGAGCAAATACTGAATCTGCTCATCGGATTAACCAATAAAATAAGTCCCAAGTTCGAACGCTGTACCGGAATCAGCTCTACTCGTCTCGCGATCTTGCAAATCCTTTGCGAATGCAACGAAATCAATCAGTCCCAGCTACAAAAGCACATTAATATCGACAGTGCTGCCATTACACGCCACCTGAAGCAACTGGAAGCGGATGGTATGGTGACCCGACACAAAAATCCAAATGATAACCGCGAAACCTTCGTTCGTCTCTCCGAAGAAGGACATCATCGGATTGAAGGGTACAAAAGCGAGAAACGAAATTTTATCCAGCAGATTCTGGAAGGCTTCAGCGAGGATGAGACGCAGGTCTTAACTGATTTTCTCAAACGGATGCAAAACAACATTTGATTGTTCAAGAAGGGAGTCTGTTTTTACATGAGCACCGTACAAAGAACAAATGATTTTCGTGAAATTACGTTTGGTCGTCGTTCTGTCAAACTTTATGATCCTGAAATAAAAATCAGCCGCGAGGAAATGATTGAAATTCTAGCGGGGGCCACACGCGCTCCATCTTCGGTCAACATGCAGCCTTGGCGCTTTGTGGTGATCGAAAGTCAAGAAGGGAAAGAAAAGCTTGCAGAGCTGGCACGCTTCAACAAAACGCAGGTACTCACCTCTTCCGCCGTCATTGCCGTCTTCGTCGACATGAATAATGCGGAATATATGGATGAGATATTTGGAAAAGCTGTCGAGCTCGGATACATGCCGCAGGAAGTGAAGGACATGCAGCTGAAAGCCGTAAAGCCTTACTACGCCAATCTACCCGCTTCTGACCTGCGCGATGTCAATTTTATCGATGCTGGTCTCGTATCCATGCAATTGATGCTGGTTGCCCGTTCATTCGGCTATGACACGAACCCGATCGGCGGCTATGAAAAGGATCAAATAGCTGAAGCGCTGGATTTGGACAAGGATCGCTACCAACCGATCATGCTGATCAGTATCGGGAAAGCAGCCAAGGAAGGATACCCCTCTTACCGTCTCCCCGTTGAGACAGTGACAACCTGGAAATAATTCAAATTCGTTGGAAGAAAGGGAGAAAACCATGCTTATTATACATGCCCATCTGCAAGTGATACCCGCCCAGGAAGAAGCGTTCCTTCAAGCGGCCAAAGCCCTGGTTGCTGCAAGCCAAGCTGAAGAAGGGAATGTCGGATACACCCTTCTGAAAAGCACAGAGCAAGAATATCACTACACCATGGTAGAAAAGTGGAAGGACGCTGCCGCAGTAGCGGCCCACAATGCAAGCGATCATTTTCAGGCTTTTGTGAAGCAAGCTCCCTCCTTTTTTGCAGCAGCTATGGAATTGGAAGTATTCGCAGGAGAGCCTGTGAAGTTGTAATTCGTGATGTACGGAAAAACAGCAAGGTTGGTCCTCCGATCAGCCTTGCTGTTTTTTTGTCCAGCCATACATAAAATGGGTAATAGGCACTCGCCAACTATTTGTTGACAGCGCTTTCTTTTTCCCTTACATTAGTAACCAATATAATATTTTTGTGATGGAGATCAGGAGATTCACAATATTTCATTTGGTACGGTATAACCTACCAATGGAATTTGTGGATCTTTTTTTCATCCAAATGGAGGAGGAAGAACATGAAAAAACTAGTTACATCCTTGGCAGCCGCTCTCGCTATTACAACAAGTTTTGGAAGCGTATCCTTTGCCGAAGCGGATAAGATTGTCATCGCCCACCGCGGAGCGAGCGGATACTTGCCGGAACATACGCTGCCCGCAAAAGCGATGGCTTACGCGATGGGAGTCGACTACATCGAACAAGACGTGGTCATGACAAAGGACAACAAACTGGTCATCATGCACGACCATTATCTGGACAGCGTAACCAATGTAGCCGAGGTCTACCCTGATCGAAAACGAAAAGACGGCAGGTACTACGTTATTGATTTCACTCTTGACGAGATCAAGAAACTGAAAAGGACAGAGGTCTTCACAGTAGAAAACGGCAAGCAGGTACAAGACTATCCGGATCGCTTCCCTATCTGGAAATCCAGCTTCAGTGCTCACACCCTGGAAGAAGAGATTGAACTGATCCAGGGTATGAACAAAAGCACGGGTCGTAACGTAGGGATCTATGCGGAGATCAAGGCTCCCTGGTTCCACAGACACGAAGGAAAGGACATCAGCCTCGCAGTGCTCCAGGTGTTGAAAAAGTACGGCTACGTGTCCAAGAATGACAAAGCATACATACAGACTTTCGACCCCAATGAAGCAAAACGGATTCGCACGGAACTCTATCCACATTTGAATATGAACGTGAAGCTAGTACAGCTCATGGCAGAAACCGACTGGAACGAAACCATGATCTATGAAAACGGTAAGGCCGTTCCCTACAACTACGATTGGATGTTTGAAAAAGGGGCGATGAAAGAAATTGCGAAATACGCAGACGGCGTAGGGCCATGGAAGCCGATGATCATCAAAGAAGAGTCGACGAGAGACCACCTGATCATTACCAATCTTGTCAAAGAGGCTCATGAAGCTGACCTGGAAGTGCATCCATACACCTTCCGAGCGGATAAAGGAGAAATCCCTGCCTATGCAGCAAACTTTGAGGAACTGCTCGATCAGTTCTACTTCACAGCAGGAGTTGACGGGGTGTTTACGGACTTCCCTGACCGTGCCGTTGATTTTTTACAAAGAGCGGAGTCCCAAAGCAAAATGCCCCAGTCCCAAGGTACACAGACCGCAAAGTAACTTGAAAACACCTCTTTAACACTAAAACGCCGGTATCTTGTACGCAAAGGATTACCGGATTTAATAATGGTGATTCTTTTTGGGACAAAGCAGAGATACTATGGGACCACTCAGGAGAAGGTCGAGCTAAACGCATCTATATACCTCCGGGCGGGAAGCTGCCAACTCTATCGAGGCATTCACCATAAAGCAACTTCTGCGACTCGTATATACGATGACCTCGTGAAAATAGCGCAGTAGAAACCGTTAAACCCCGCCTCGACTCTGATAGAGCTTGTGGCGGGGTTTGGCACATATTTTTTAGTAACAGACAATATTTCACCTAACACTTTGTTTCAATAAATAGATGGCTAGAAAATAAAAATAAGCCGAGGAAAAACAGATGTGCATATCTGAATTTCACTCGACTTATTAACATGACTTTAATCGCAAAGAAAAACTATATACTCTTTACCAAGTCTAATGTAAATTTACTTACTCTAATGTCAACGAATATGAACTGTTCAATGACATTAGAGTTGTTAAATGAAAAATGTTATAACATCAAGGTTTCACCTATTTAATTCGCTAATAATATTTACATTAGAGTTGTTAAATAAATATCACTCAAATGCCCACTCTTCTTATGATTACATTAGAGTTGTTAAATATCTAAATCATAAGAAGGACACTAAAGCAGATTTGTGAGTGAATCATCCTTCGATTTAAAAAATCAAGATCACCTTTAGGAATCGACAGTCCCAGGTAATTCCTGTCGTATGTAGAAGGATTGTATTCATCATTAATGAGTGGTCTTATTTAACATAAGCTCTCCTGGAAATACCACTCTTCTAATCCCTTTCTTCCGTCCCCAAGCGCAGTCGTGGAATCACCTTGTAGATAAAGATTGCTGTAAGGAAAGCAAAGATTAAGCCACTAAACCAATAAAACCATATTATACTTACAATATTCAGTAAAAAATATATGATTATGAATCCCCAGTTTGTCATTGAATGTCTAAATCTTTCTCCATAGATCATATCCACAATCCCAATAAAGGTAAAAAACAAAAAGATTACCGCTAACGCATTTATGATAATTAAAACTGATGACAATAGATCTGCCTGGCCCTGTATAAACCACCCAACAATTAAAATTGTTAAACCAAACGTGGCATACACAATAATTATTAATACAGGCTTAAATACAATTGCAAATAATCTACTTGGTAGTTCAATAATATCGAACAAGCTATCTCTAATTGAGTCCTTGGCTAACATAGATTGTTTTAGCTTTAATTGAACTAACTCTTTCCTAATGAGATCAAGTGATTTTTCCAGTTGGTCATTTGCTAAACTTGTCATAAACTTAGATATCTTTCGATGTAAGTTATTAGATAATTCTAGATAAGAGTTACTAAAAACATCGAAAAGTTCCTTTTCTAGATCATTTCGTTCTCCTCCCCTCCCCTGTAGATATTTCACAATACTTACTTCAAGTTTTCCATATGCAGTAATCCGCTTTTCAAGAGTGTCTAGACTTGCTTGTTCTCTCTGGTGGATGTTTTTACTTATCTCTTTGTATAACCATATAAACAAAAACATACCCCCTATAAAGGAAAGAATAATAACGGGATCGTTTCCTAAAAAGTTCTGCAAGGCTTGCATAACAATTCCTATTGGGTTTAGTGATGTATTCATATTTAATCCTCCAAATTCCATACTCAATAAAATCAATGTTCAAATCTAAAATACTTAGTTATTGCTTCGAATAGGAAAAACAAATTCATCAGAACGGAATGTCATAAACTATCGATCCCGTTATTTTCAAAACTTCTCCGTTCATAAGTGACTATCGAGCTTCTAGTTTATGGATCAGGAGATTTGGAATACAAAATAATTAACTGTTTACACGAAAAAGCCGCCTTTGATAAAAGGAGGCCTGACTATCATATTATGTAATCGGTAATTCACTTTCTGTATCATCATCCAAGGGTTGTAACAAATACGTGTCAGCCCCGAGGTCAAGTGCTAATTCGGTATCGCTCACACTTCCTTTTTCAGACGACGCAATAATCACTTGAAACTTCCCTTGATATTTCTTCTCTAACTCTCTAAAAAGATCAATAAAACAATTAAACGTTTTGATGTCCAGATTTTGTTGTCTTGGTTCGTCCATGAGAAGGAGTAAAGGGTGTTGAACTGAATCCTCATAATTCAAAGCGGTCTCAAGCAAAGCAACATAGTATGATAAGATAATCCTAATCAATCCGCTGCTTGAAGTAAGATAATAAAGATTCCTCCCCTCCAATTTTGGCAAGTAATCAAATCTGTCAATTGTTATCTGCCCATATATCTTCTCAAGATCATCATCTAGGGAAACGGCATCTTTCTTTTTCTCTTCTTTAATTTTCTTTTCATCGAGACCGAGTTTTAGAAAGCTTAGGTTCTTTAGATTTGTTTTAAACGTTCTCTCAAAGAACTGGATTTTCTCCTCGTCCTTCTCTTTTTGCTTTTCAATGCCTTTAATGTAAGCCCTTTTGTCTTTAATATCTTTTTCTAGATCTTCTTTTTCTTTCAGGAGTTTCTCAAATCGCTCGATAATTTCTTTGTCTTTGTTAAGATGGGTAATCGAATTTTGAAGCTTTCCTATTTGCCGAGCGTGGAAATTGTATTCCTGGAGATTCCGTGGCTTTAACTTATCTTCAAAGTCATCCATCATCCTTTTTAGCTCCGCTTGCTCTAATTCCGCCAAAACAACTTTATTGTAAAGTTCCTCCTTATCTTTCTCCTTAATTTCTTTTAGTCGGTTAAAGTCCCTCAACTCATCTTTTAAATACCCAAGATACTGCTCGCTTTGTGCTTGAGGTATTGATTTGAAGGGACTACCACATAATCCACAATTACCACTCTCCAATTCATCATCAACATCGATAGAAAGAGCATTAAGACAACGCGGACATGAGCTCACAGGTAAAATACCCACAATCTTTTTTGCAGTTTTAAGCTTATCGTTCTTTTCAATGTCATTCAAAATCTTGTTAATAAAGAAATTGTACTCTTCGATTTCCGTTTCAAGGGATTGCATCTCTTCCCGATGCCTTCTCGCTTTCATTGAGGAAATCCTGAATTTATTCCGAATTTCAGAAAAAACATTATTCCTTTCTGAACTGCCCGATTCCAACCTTTCAATGCTTTGCTCATGATTTAATATTTCAGTTTGCGTTCGGGCGATCTCATCCTCAATTAGCTTGGTGTCTTTTAGAGCAATCATTCCGATAACATCATTGATATCATTTAACGAAGTTGTTTTCTGTTTCAACAGTGACAAAAGTTTTTCCAACTCGTGTCTCGCTGTAATTACTTCAGTCCCAGAAAACTGAAGAAGAACTTCGAAAGCTGTTTTTTTAATATCTTTCAGTCCGTATCTAGGATTTATCGCTTGAATGTCATACCAAGCCTCTTGCTGTATAACAAACAAAGGCATCAGATTCTGAATGTAGAACAACAGCTTAACATCGCCAGTTGACTCAGAATCTTCGCCACTTGTTTCAGATTCGCTCTCTGTTATTGGGGTAATGTCCATAAAAGAAAATAAAAACTCTTGATAAGTTTCGTTTCCTTTTATGTTCTTGTCTTTACGCATTTTGTAGAAAGCTCGTGTCTTGCTTTCATGTACCAGCTGCTCCAAGTTAGAACTTTTCTGAAGTTCTACACCCGAAAAAACGCATACAGGATCGTTCCAATCTAGCGCGTTACGCGCAACTACAACCCTAGTCCCTTTGTTGGATAGCTGCAAAAAAACATGAGCTTGAATAACTTTCCGCTTGTAATGTATTCTAAATAAATCCTTGAAACTCAAAATATCATTTTGACGCGTTCCATATAAATCTTCACCCTTAAGAGCAAAAATTACGCTTTGGATAAACGTCGATTTTCCCAATGTGTTCTCGCCATAAATCATACTGAACTCTTTTATGGTCCCATCAGTATCTCTAAACGGAACAAAACGAACGTACAGTTCCTTTTCTGTTTCAACCCTTATTAGAACGGATTCAATAAACACTATCACTCACCCCGTAATAACCCAAAATAAGAGATGGAAATTCCTTTTGCACATATTTTTCAATATAATCATTAGTAGCATTTGAGGGGAAAATTTTGTTAATGGTTTCCATTCTCATCTTCCATTCTTTCTCGACTTCCACAATTTCATCAGCCTTTTCCGCCCCAAGAGGTGTTAGGCTTATCAAAAACGCTTTTTGGCTTTTTGAGAAATAATCATATTTTACGTCAATTAACTTTTTGCTTATCATATAATTGAAAATCGAATCATACCGGTGATCCCACGGTCCTCTTATATACCTGATCATTGGCGAAAACGCCATTTTTTTCTCATAATCGTTAAGATTTATATAAGATGCAAGATATTTTTTGTTGCTTTTATCGATTGCTTTCATGAGGTAAAATGGATATCTAATCAAGAAATCAAAGAATGAAAACTTCCTCCTCCCATATATTGTAGGGTTCGAAAAAAAACCATCACGCTTAGTCCCACATATCCGCAGCAAAAGTAATATCCGATACGCATGGAAATCGTAATCATCGTCTGGATCTATGTAAGCAGTGCGCAAATGTGGCGGTACGGTCTCCATCTGAACATTATTATTGATTAACGCATCAAAGAATTGGTTGATCTTTTTTATGTCATCGTTATTCATACCCTCACCCTTTATTGTTCCACTTCAAATGGCATTCTGCGGCCATTTGGTACATTTGACCATACACAACCGTTTCGTTAATCTCAATTTTGCTCATTCGACTTTGTTCCTTGGCAAGTAATCTTAAATCATCCTGAAATTCCTTCCAAAATAATCTAGAATTGAACTGGGTAGCACCTTCCTCACCATTATGGATGACAGCGTTTGTGCAACGAATTTGTACGATCTTTTCTAAGTTCTTAACAATACTATGCTGATGGTGTTTGTTACCTAGCTTCAACTTTTGCAACAACAATAGATAGTTGCATCGCATCTCAGTGGCTATTGCTATTATTTTGTTTTCGTTTTCTATATCTTGAAATTCAATCTTTTTTATCTTAGATTCCAATTTACTTTGCTTCTCAGGATCGCTGTCTAAAATTTTCTTCACCTCATCCTCATCAGCAGTAGGTGGGAAAATCATCGAATCCTCTGGTTGAGGAGTTATTTTCTCGCTAATGAAATCAATTTTATGCTCTAACGTGTTAAGTTGTGTTTTCACCTCATCGAAACCCTCGTCTATTTTTACTCCTAAGCCTTCAATTTTCCCAATGAATTCACGATCTATGCAGCCTCTCAGCTCTTCCTCGGTTTCTCGAAATATTTCTTCGAGCAGCTCACGATCCAAGGTTCGGGAGTCAGCATTATCCTCCGCAGATCTGAAAAATATTTCAGTCAACAATCTCTCAAAGTACAATGCGACTTGCTCTTTGTTGGGTATTATTTGCCCAAGCAAAGTGATCGTTTCTGCTTTAAGCGATTGAAGAGCTTTATCTGGATCTTCCTTTTCAAAAACCCACTCTATCCTTTTTACAAAATCCAGTAAGATCTCCACATCATCGAGTTTTTTAAGAAAACTCTCCCCAAGTTTTTTGACAGATTCATACTCCGCTTTTAACGTTTCTAATTCCTTTGCGTTTCTCCTTTTCGCTGCCGTACTTTTAGGTTGTTTAGCCTCAAGTGTCTCAATTTTGGGTAAGATGCTAGATAAAGTAGAACGAATATTGTCATTTGCACTATCTCGCAAAATTTGTTGGGTTTTCACAACCAGCTTTGCAAGCAACTCTACGTTCTCCTCATTTAGTGGCTGTGAATTTATCCATTCGTTTAACAGCTCGTCCCTACCGGAAGGTTTTGAATTGGTTTCGAAGATAAATTTCCCTTTATATTCTTCGTAACATAAGTACAGCACAAAAAAATTATATAGTGTCTTAGTAAGTTCACTGCCACTTAGGTTGAAAGAAGAAGAATAACTTTTAACTTGAGTCCATGTAATACTTTTGTTCACATAGTCAAATTGCTTAATATCGTCCTCTACTTCGCAATAAACTATAATATCTGACTGGTCTCGATAGTTAACCAACCATTGAAACAAGGTCTTAATATATTGATACACAAAACCACGACTGGTGCCTGGGGCATCAGTGTTTTTTTTGAAAATGAGCAACTCCTGAGACATTGTGTACTCTCCTTGCCCCAATGAAATGTTTGGTCATACTTCCAAAGTATAGTAGTTTTTACTCAACTCGGAAATAGTTTTTTACCGCAGTATTACATCTCGGGTGGATTTTGAGTCCATGACATTCCTTTGAGATTTACCTATCCTTAGACAACAAACAAAAACGGATGCCGCAGCACCCGTTTCATTTCGAAATCGATTCGATATCCGTTAGATAGAAACGTTTCTTTTTGTTTTCTAATATCTCATGTTACTTCACATCGTCACGCTCACGAGGTCTCGACGTATATTCACCATGACTCCCGAGTGCTTCCTAAATTTGAACTAATATTTTCGCTGGATTGATTTCACGAACGAGCTCTTTTCACACGTTCCCAGATGCCCTTTCTACGAAATAAAATACTTCACGGTAAATGCATAGTCGTATTGAATACTGTCATATAAATGAAAACACATTGCTCCGAACTCTTCTCCGTCAAAGACCTATCGTTCAAATTGTAGCTGTGCTTTCCAAACTATTTATTAGCACGAAAGAAAATACGAGTTTGTCATTAGAAAATTATGCCCCATTCCCTGAAGTTTTTGAGACATTCATCAGACGGCGAAACTCTTTCAAGCTTATACCTGCTTCCTTTGCAATCTTCCAGGCGGGTCTTGTTGTTCTCGCAAACTCACTCTCATTCATGGCCATGCTTATTCTACGCTTCCGAAACTCTTCGGTACTTTCAACATATTTTGATAATTCCTTGCTGGTTTTAGGTAATTTACCCAATTTGTTATGTATCAATGAAAGTGCTCCAATTTTTCTCCCGATCTCAGATTTTGAAATCCTCATATTTTTGATCGTGTACAATTGTTCTGCTACACTGTGTACCTTTTCAGCAATTATGTTATCCCTTTGTTCCCAATCTACCCGCTTCCTTGGTTGACTTCTCAGATTCCTTATCGTCTCATCGGCTAACAGTCTCTGCTGCTG
Organism: Brevibacillus sp. AF8; assembly: GCF_021270385.1. Lineage (NCBI taxonomy): Bacteria > Bacillati > Bacillota > Bacilli > Caryophanales > Paenibacillaceae > Brevibacillus > Brevibacillus sp. AF8. The sequence goes on from NZ_JAGQDN010000024.1 coordinate 75,020, forward strand.
CTTTTTCGTAGTCTTAGTTTGTTTTTTAGTCGAATTTGAAGGATTAACTCCGATTTTTGAGCCATTGAGTTTATTCATTTGGTTTTTAACAGTTGTTGGATCAACCCCAAGAATACGGGCTTTTGCCCTAAGTGAATAGTTTCCCCCCTCCACCAGTTCGCTTAGTCGTTTTATCCATACATATCCAAATCCTTTAATTCTTCCTATTCTATACGTATCTTCCTCTACTTTATCTGGTCCACGACGACTATAAATAAAACCACAAACGCAATTAAAGGTCCCTACAGGTTTCCCCGTGCTTGAACATCGTGTTACTTTACAGTTGGTAACAATCAACTCTTTGTAATGTATCGCTGCTTTGTTTAGACACGGCCATGGTCCCTCCCCAAAGGGATCCATTTGTAGAACTCCTTCTCTCTTCGAGAACGATAAATGGGTGGGTAAACCCAAGAAAATATGTAATAGAATATGACGAAGGGGATGCATAGTGAAATGTTCTTTTCTCATAACCTTATGGAGCCACGAATATTGCTCAGTTGGATGAATATTACAACCAATCTGATTCAGAAAGTTTTCCCCAAATAAATTTATAAACGCTTGGATTATCAACTTAAATCTTAGTCTCCCAGTGGGACTTACAAACCCCATTTCCTGCAATCTTGCTAAGTAAATTATCCGAAGGGTACCTCCACCACCTGGGTCACATTCAGAATTTAAAATATGATAGGAGTACTTTGCAATTTTAACTTCTGTACTGGTTCTAATTGTTGGTACATTAGGTAAAGCCACCTCTTCTAATGAAACGAATTCATGCTTATTTCTTCTTGATGAGAATGGGACATTTGAATCAATGAGTAAACTCGAATGAAGGTGGCATACGGTAACTCCTGGTAGTTGATGAGCTCTGTGCCAATATGCAATGCCATATTGCAAACGATCCCTGTCGACGCACATGGTACAGTATCGAAGAAACTTATTGTTCTTCACCCCATTTGCAGGTAAACCCAACTTCATATATAGAGAGCTTCCGTCACCATGTAACATCTCCTCTTCAGCCTGTTTGAACCTCTCTTCAGGTAAGAAAGGTTTGAAGTAGGATAGAAGAGTGTTATCGTTTAATAATTCGTAAGCAGATATCACCTTCCCGGGAATTCTGGTACTTAACTTGTTTAGATGACAAGGTAAATCAGTAACAGCACAAATGGTTTTGGAACCAAAGAAATCACGCACACTATTTTTGTGGCTTTCGTTTCCAGAGTATGCATGATATCTTGCTAGTACACTGTAGAGTAGTTCGTCCGGCAATGTCGGAGGAAAAAAGTGCATCCATTTATCTAATCCTTCCTCATTGTATTATAATTATCTATCTTTTCTTGGATATGTGAAAAGGTTTCCTGTTCGAGATTTTTATACATCTGAAATCTAGTTTGGATTAATTGTAAAGAAAGAGTTTTATACCTAGAACTCTCAAACCATTGCAATACGTTAGGAAAATTCCGGACTGCATACTGATCTTTCGACTCAGTACCGTCTTGAAGAAGTTGGGTGGTCTTTGGCAATAGGCGTCGAAAGGTATAGTATCTTCCCATTATCGTTTTAGGCAACGCTCGTAATATCGTCGCCTTGGAAATTCTCCTATCCGGTGGATTTTCCCTACACTGATAGACTGCAATTTCGACCAGTTTAGATAAATCATCATCTAATGTTTTAAGATTCAATTCCTTCTCCATTCTCTTTCTCGGTGGTAAAACACTTTCCATCCATTCCCTCTCGTTGCACATTAACCAATCGTAGCGATGATTGTTATACTTCCTAATCACCGGTCTTGTAACATCCCTCCCTAGTTTTTCAATCGCTTCCAGAACTGTCTGTTTATACACATCACTCTTAGGAAATGATGTTGCAGCAGCTTGTGTGTACCCCAATTCTATGACTTTCAGAGCAGCTTCTATATCGATCTTCTTGGACCTACGGGAAATCTCTTTACGAAACGGCCGTAGGTATTTGCCAATTGTTGTTTTATTTGAATGCATGAGCTCAGCTATTTTTTGAATTCGATAACCCTCTTGATAGTACTTTACCGCGGTACTAATAAATAGTGTCCCCATCGTTTCTATAGAATATTGGCTCTCATTCTCTTCTTTTGGCAATCCTCGTCTCGTATATATCATTTCACAATGTGGGCATGTGAATACTCCCGTTACCCATTCGTGTGCTTTACGCAAGCATTTTTTGATTATCGGCTTGTAATAATATGGACAAATGAAGTTTAGACATCGCCAGGGCCCAACGCCAAATGGAAGCGGGACAGAATATGAATTGTTCTGAGCAAAAAAACCGTCTATCGAACCGCCAAAAAAACGCATGAGAAGGATATTGAATAGAACGTGCTTATGTAGATTTTCTCTTTGGAACATTTCCACGAGAAATTTTCCATTCGTGAATTGTCCTAAATCTAAATTTCGTAAAGTCTCCTCGCCATAAAACTCTACGAAATCCTGAAGTATATTGCTTTTATAGATAAAGTCCCCTTTATAGTGGATGTACCCACGATACCCAGCTTCTACGAGTAGTTTCTGATAAATCAAATCTAAGGACACTTCTTTTCTCTTCATTAATCCGATAACGTCTTCCAAAAGCGAACGGACAAAAGAATCGACCATCCCTTTTGTTGATATTATTTCATGACCATTTTCACAGAAGGGGGTTATTAGCATGGCAGTCCCAGTTTTATTCATCAAAGGGATATCACAAACTGAGCATTGAGTAATTAAACTATCACCATGAATATGACAAAATGTTAGAAACTTTAGTTGATGAGTTCGATGCAAATAACTTACACCATACATTTGAAAATCATTCTGTAAACACGTAGGACAATACTTACCTTCTATTGAGACTACTTTTTGGAATCTCTTGTGAACTAGAGGGTTATTATTGCTCTCATGTATCATTGCCTCTAAACATATACTCACTTGTTCTTCATTCAAGAATGGCCGATATAGCGGATAGAACGTGTGCAATTCGATAATATCTTGAATAAAGTCTATCGAGACTCCTAAATGGTCACATAAGCGCATCAAACTCTTCGGATAAGTAACCATACCTTGGTGATTCCTACCGAATAACTCCTGTCTGCTATGTAGGTAAGAATCATAGGGTGAATAGAGAAAATGTCTGTACGTTAGGCTTTTAAAATCCTCATCGGGGTATGGTGTAGGAAAAGACACTATTTTTCTCATATGAACACCTAACTCACTACGAATTCATCATACGTATTTATCACCCCAGATTCCGATAAGGCTTCATCAATCGTTCTCCCTCGTCGAGATCCTTCCTGGACAATTTGCCTAATATCATCCGCCTCAAAAGTGTTGTTTTTCCTTCCTCTCGAGGTTGCCTTCTCTTGGTTCTGTTCTGCTCCTTTGACAGCAATATCGGTTCCACCTTTTGTAAGCACTAACTTTGCAATTTCAGAGTATAAAAGTTCTGTATCCTCACAACCGCTATATTTCTTTTCAATCTCACAAGCGTAATGCTCCGCCTCTTCTGTTTGACATCCCATCTTAGTAGCAAAGATTGTTAGTTGCTCGATTAATGTTTTTCTATTTCGTTGCATGATAATTCTTTTATGCTCCTCAGACATTTGACCATCAATTTGTATCTTATGACTTATCTGAGAAAGATATTTGTCAAAAGAAATCCAGTCCGGTTTAAGATCTTCAAATTCTACAGGATCAACGTCTTCCCCCTTACGAATACGTTCAAAAATTGGCTGAACTAACCGTAGGGTTTTATTTGCCACTTCATCGATCATGCTAACGGTAATATGTTCATTCTCACTATATAAAATCACATGCGACTGTACGTGCATAAACAACTTAACTGCAAAATCTGGTATGCCTAGGGTGTGGTAGTACATGGACGCTTTTAACTGAGGGGTAAGTGCTGTGATGTTCTTTGTATACTGCAAATCCCAGAGGCTCTCAATGAACTGTTCCCACTCCCAATTCTCTTTCATACGGTCCGTAATATTCTCCGCGTACCCATCTGGCACGCCTCTCCGGCAGTTTGCAAGACAAGTCTTAAACAGATACATAGCCTTAAATGTACCAATCATGATAATGGGAACACCAATCGAATTGGTTAACTCCGTAATAAAATCTATCATTTTTTCATCCCCGCCGGAATGAGCACGGTTTACGCGTTGGATCTCATCTATCACGAGGACACCTAAGTTAATTAAACCTGCGACTTTTGCCATTCGTTTCGCCAAAACCTCAGCTCTGCCGTCTTTTTCTGCTAGATCCTCGTAATAGGTAGTCCCAAGGATCTCATCAACCGCATAGTAAAAGTTCCTGCACAAGGCCCCAATCGAGCGGTTACTTGGACATTCAATCTTCAGCCAAACAACTTGTTTGCAGGGGAGAGCACTCCCCTGATAACGAGTATGGTGGATCACTTGAGGAAAAAACAATTGCAATAACTTGTCATACGTCTTTGATTTCCCCATTCCACTTAAGCCAATTTCTGCACACTGTTTTGCTGTTTGTAAATGGCCAAGTAAATTAGTACCATCAGGGTTTGTTCCATGAGCTAAGATATTCCCATACCCGACAGACAGATGCCGTTGATACATCGCCGTCATAGGATTTCTTGATTGGTATCCGATTTTTATCATAGTATAAATATTTCGATAACGTTCAAAATGAGGGGTTAATGGCAACCAGAAACTCGGTTTGATTTGTTGTACCAATTCTAGACGTTCTTCAACAGTAAGTGTTGAATGATTCCCGCAATACTTAGGCACGGAGTACAAGTGGTCATAAATATCATCAATACTTAGCCGAGAAGGGATTGCTTCAATAAATGGATTTCCCTTATTTTCTGGAACGATCTGCTCCTGATACTCCGCATTCATTTGGTATCCCTTTAAAATAGAATTTCTAATATCGATATTAGTCACGTTCTTTTCTTTTCTCCTTGTTTTTTGACATTAAAAACAACTGCATATTGTTGATAGGCTGTTCCTTTGTTGCTTGTGGTTTTTGAAAAGGGACAACCTCCCCGGAAAGGAGTTCATCTTTATTTAGATTCGTATTTACCGCCGTCCAAGCACCTTTACTTGTGTCAACTCGTTTATCCAATGTTCGTACAAATCGTTTATTTTTAAATTTTGCAGATTTGGGCCTACCCGATGTTGCCTCTTTCGTTTTTTGGGTTTCAATATTCGTCATGCTTCTTGCTACCGAATCCAAAACGGCTTCTACATTAAATTGATCTTTTTTCTTTTGATCCATCTGTTTTTTCTTGTATCTCACCATGATTCTTACATCATCAAGATGTAAGCCCTCGTAATCCCGATACTTTGCTGTTAAGTAGCATTGTTCAAAAGATCCATCTTTTAACTTCAAAAAAATGCTGCTACAGTTTCTTGAGTCATAACAAACTTCGATCTTCTTGCTGCCATCAACTCTCTCAGCTTCAAACCATCCTTCTTCGATTGCGCGATCACAAGTATACGCCATTTTTTCAAAGATAATTCCTGCTCTTGTTACCGATCCTTCTCCTCTAGGAAGTAGACTATAGCGAATTAGTTGGCGTGGTTTTTCGTGCAGCAGATTTTTATGAACTCCCCAGTTCCAAACGCCTAATGGTGTCAACTCGACCTTGTCCTCAAACAACTCCCTTGTTAAAAAGAAATTTTCGCTCAACACGCTTTTGTTAAATTCAAGAACAAAGTAGATGACGATTTTCGTAAATGCTTCGAACGTATATACTGCATAATCCGCGGGATTCTTATCTCCTCTCTCCCTGTGTTGCTTCACAACTGCTCCAGGGATAAGTTCACGAATCCTAGCATTAAACCGACGGAACTGCTGCTCTATAAATGGCTTTAAGTCCCCTCTTCCAGAGGGGGCATTTCCAATCTGGACGTTAATCATCACTAAATTATTGGAGTTCCTGCTTTTCATTTCCCCACGGTCAGCAGCGATAAATTTAGGCAAATGTCGGGATGGCCAATCTTCTTCGTCGATTTCTATACCATACCTTGCACAAAATTCAACCTTATCTGTAGCTACATTTTCTAAAGCAACCATCGCTTCTTCCCACGAAGGATTTCTGCATATATGCATCCCAGTAATCATTCTACTCATAACATCTTTTACAAAATATACATGTGCACGACCTATTTCTGTTTTATTATCATTCGACATTAAGATGACATCGGCTGGCGTTGAATCAATCTCAAATAGAGCACCTGGACCTTGTATATCTTCTATAGGATTTCCCGTAAGAGCCCTTGCGTTCATTTCAGCTTTTCTTCTACCATATTTTTTTTCGTACTTCTCTTTCTCGCTATACTCATGTTGGTACCAATAACGAAACTGTCTTTCTGATGGACAGTTATTAACTACAACGATCGGAACCATGACACCATGTTCCCTGTAATATCCTTCGTTATACTCCGTCTGCAACATGTGCTTGTACGTTTCTTTTATGTTTTTTCCCTCTTTTTTATGAAAGCGTTCAATTGCAGTCTTAAACTTCCTCTTATCAACTTCCGTTAAGAGATACCCTTCTCTATCTTCCGGTTTTTTACCAGTATTGTTTATCCTCTTAGCATGTTGAGGGTACCCGCAGTCAAAATAGTTATTTAAGAGACCATTTAGGGACTTTCCATAAAACCAGTACTTTTTAAGACAATCATAAATAATGTTCAATGGTTTTCCCGATGTTTCTCCTGCATCACGAATCAATTGCCCACGATGCTCCTTAAGGTAAATGTCTGGTTCTTTTGAGACAATATCCTTAATAATCTCCCATTTTGCTTCTTGGCTTTTTTTATGCTTTTGCAGATAATCCTCATCAGGCGCAATCAACTTTAAGTCAGGATCCACATGAATGATTCTTGCAAAGCCATCTTCAATCAGATGCTCAATTTCCGAATATTGCCTAAAATAAGGAAAATCTATTTTGTTTTTATTAACAATGTTAATTAGAACCACTTCAGTCCGATCTGGTGAAATCCACAGTACTCTTTCCAGGATTTCTTTCATTTCGAGTTGATCACTAAAAGCGACAATTGTATTTTCAACAATTTGCATCTGTTCTTCTCCTTACGCATAGTTCTTTGAGATAGAGTCATAAGAAGATCCTAGAGTGAGCTGAAGCGGCTTATTCTCACGAATTAATTGATGCATGTCTGTGACCCAGTGTTTATTTGCAATCATATGTTTCACGATGTATAAGGAGGTCCCTGGCATTAATCCTAATTCTAGATCACAGGTAAGACATTGTTTACTTATAGATACCTTTGTACTATTCATTGATAAGAGTGAGAACAAAGGTTTGGACACCATACTCACCAGCTCTGCGTCAACTCCATCTCGGGATCCTAGTTCCTTAGTATCGTAAAGCCAATCAATGTTCTTTATTAAATTCATTGGTTTATTCTTTTCTAAGACAATCCCCCAAGAAAGCCCTAACTCAAGATAATATCTCCTCTCTAATTCAAATAACTCTAATGTCCTCCTCGTCAATTTATTAACGGGTTTAATTGTTCTAGCAAAATCCATTTCCTTACCATCTGGCTGAATAACCGTAAGCATAAAGTCTGTTGTCATAATTACGTTTTCACCATTTAAATGAGGGTGGGGAACATTCAATTTTCTTGCAATTTTTGTTGTTAAATCGAAGTCAAGGGGATACTGTTCTCTAATATCAACTACCAGATCCGACCATTCTTGGACAAGTAGATAGTGATACTCATGCCTCGATAAGGTATGATGAATTCTCCTTGTCTTCCACCCAAGTGACCTTGTTATCCATCCTTCGGAAGGTGCCCTGTTATCAGAAGCTTGGATAAAGGGCACATAAATTTGACCTCTCCCCTTGCCTCTCCCGTCTTTTAGCCGATTTTGGTGATTTTTTAACAAGATATTTTCAGACATTTTTAAACATCCTCCTGATAATAAAAAAGCACATAACGGAATCCATTATGTGTCTCTGTTGATGCGCAATTTATTACAGAATATTGTATCAATTTAAAAAACTAACTACAATATGTAGATTTTTCCAGTTTGAAAATTTTGATCTACTTATATGCTTTCCATTTCACTATCCTTATATAACCGCCATTTACGCCTTTCCTTTATACGCAACTTGAAGTTAGTATTTTTCAATACGGTCCATCGTCTTTGTATTCTTCCTGTTCAAAGTTTGTCTAAACGTGCGATGTATTTTTTCATGGGAATCATCTTCTCTCCCCTGGTATAAGAGCGCCTCTGCTGAATAACCGATTTATTTATGTTTCGCTAGATTGCATTCTCTCCTTCTACTTAGAAAATTTAAGAGGTACTATTAAAGTCTCAAAAATCTTTTTTTAAATCTTATTGAAGTGATGTCTGTCATATTCATTGTAAAATGATTTATAAAACAAGCTGATTTTACCCGCTTTCTCAGCTTCAATACAGTCTTGAGCGAGACTTATATATAGTAATGATCCGAATCTAACCTTTTCTGGTATAGGGTAAAAACCTACCCATGGCCTATAAGGTCTTCGATACCACCTATCCTGATCGAAGTATTTTGAAAAAACCTGACCCCTAATATAAACAAAATATGTATTCAGAACAAAAACAATTTCGCAACGTCGATTTATTCTCGCGCTACAAAACTCTCTAGCCGATGCTAATGTAGTATTTTCAATAAGACAATGTTTGTCATACCATACTGAATAAAATACGTAGTCGTCATACTTGATGCAATAGTCGCCCATTCTCTCTATAGGTATGGCTGGAAAAACATCCGCAATAGTGTAGTACATGGTATCGCCCCCACGAAAAATCATTAGATCCATTTTTCCCAAAAGGAACGATACTTAACATTTTTCTTTATTTTTTCGTTCTTTTAAATTTCTATTTTCTACCTAGGACAGCTTCCTCCGTGTCGGTATCTGTAGTGATCCCACAGTAATTTACCACTCCAGTCAGTCCTCCTACAATCTTACATCTCAATTGCCCCCCCTTTATTCCATTTTTTTGAACCTAGAACAGGACAGCTATCACTTTGTCATTCTTTTTATCACAGGGAATGCTCTTGAACCACCGTTTTACGCTCTCCCTTCTTGTAGGAATTTCCAAATTACTGTCGAAATGACTAAGGAAGGGGGTGAAACCAATGTATTCTGTCACACAACTACAAGCCATGGATTATATCTTAAAGAGAATTACTCTTGAAGAATCCTATCCTTTTTTCCGTAAGAATCTGAAATTAGTTGTAGAAATCAACGGCTCATTTTGGTACGGGGACTTTATTCAAATGGATGGTCTAGCTGCAAAGCAATTATTTATTGACGATAGTGGTGAGATTGAATGCGATAAATTCTATCCCACTGGGAGTAACGCTATTACTTTGTTAAAACAGATATGGGATGCATATGTTACTGCTGCAAAAAATGAAACGAATCCTTTCTGGAACAACCCCTTTCGCAGTATCAATGACTTATCTTTATTGTTTGAAGCGCTGACCAGAATTTTGGATTTGTCCAATATTGTTGAAGATTCAAGTCCCTTCAATCCATATTTTCTTAACGCGCACACATTGGATGGAACTCTTCAATTGACGTTTATCAATCTGAATAGCGCGAAGATTAAACTCGTATCCATCATCGAAGTTAAGAATTGAGTTTATTAAAGTAACTGTTGATGATTTTCAACACTGCTTCTTCTCTCAGTTCTGCTGTATCTTTATTCCCGCCTAGTACCTGGGAGATTCGCTTTCTGAAATGGGAAAGCGGATCTCTTTGTTTTTTCTTTCAGGAAAAACAATATGGGGTGGGGCGTCTTTGTGCCGTATTTCTAGTCTAAGGTGTTTTGCCGTTGGTCCAAGTTCTCTAGGTAGCTTTTTATTCACCTCCGTTCCCCTCCAGTTATGCCAGCTTCGCCATCTCGTAAGCTAAAAGCGGCTCCGTTTCCTGCACTCGTCTGCCCGTTGAACCATTACCGCCGCATCTTCCCTTGCATCTTCCAGCTCCTTACGTTGACGGGCTAGTACGCCTTGGTTGTGTTGTATAGTTCCCCTCAATGCAGACGCTGTAAATCTTCAATGTAACGGAGTGCTTCCAGCCTTGGGTGTCCGTCCTTCTGATCGGCTAGCATTTCAAGCTGTTCAGCTTGATCTAATGAGCTGCCGTATTATCAGTCCTCCCCGACCGTTTTAACTCTGCCGCCTGCTCCCGCGAGTCCTTAGCCCGCTGGCAATAGTCCCGCTCTCTCCATAAGCTGTCCATAGTCTACTTGTGCCCGGGCGATGGAACGCACCGTTTCCTCTATCTCTTTTTCCACTACTTCCGTTACTACCTGTTCACGTTTTGCCATTGTCTGTTCATCTCCTTAGATTTTCCTGCATGCAAAAAAGGCTCACTCCATTTGCAACAAGTGGAATAAGCCTTCTTAGTGTGGTCAAGTTTAGATAATCAAGTTTTTAAGTGTGTACGTTGTACAAGCGTATCTATTGCACAGATAGGACACCAGCTACCACTACTTCGTATGTGTGCAGGGGCTGCTTCCCAAATATGACCCTTTTTGCACTGCTTCAATCGTTTTTCTTATGTCATTTTATTTTTCCGATTAAATTTCTCTATGAAGATTATAAATCAGAAGGGTTAAAGGTACTGACTTCTACTACTCGTTTACAAAAGCCTATCAATATACTTTCTATCTAACACAATCTCCTGCCTAATCTTGTGTACCATCACTTGTGGTACGGTTCACCACAGTTGAGGCTTCAGCAACGGAAAAAAGCCGCGAATATATATCGTAGTTGAACTTTTGTTAATCCTCTTAGTTACTTTCACATTCTTTTTATCTCTGATCCCTTCGAACAATACCCGCTCTAGTGCAATTATATTTGGGCTGAAACCTAGTAATGAACTCATGGGCAAATACCTAAATACCTGAATATGGATTGTTGATAGTGCTGACTACTTCTCAGTATCAAATAAATAAATTAAAATCCCTATATTCAGTTAATTTCTTTGGTTTTTTTCTTCCCATAGTGTTTCTACAAATACGGTAATACTTATCTTTAGTTTCATTTGGAATAGTATCCCAGTAGTCTGGAGAGAAGAAAATATTTTCAATATATAAGGCTATTAAATTTGAGATAGTGGCTTTTTGTTCACTCTCTGAAAGAGGTATTATTTGTTTTTTTATAAATTGATACATGGATTTATCTTTTGAAAAATAGCTCATAAGAACATATGTCATTCCTGACTGAGGAAATATTGTAAAGAAAAACGGTGAAATATATGAGTCCTGATTATTTATTAATCTTCCCTCATTGTCATAACTAATAAAAAACATCGACGTTGAAGCTATTCCATATTCATTTGGCCAAATAATTAAATCAGTTGATATTCTGTCATATCTTAAATTATCTAAATTGGTGTTCATAATAACTTTTAATTTTTCTAAATATTTCAGATGATCAGTGTACATTAAGTACCTTTCACCTAATTCAGAGTTGATTGATGTTGGATGTTCATTAATTCTTGATTCTAATAATTTATAAGAACTATGTCGTTCATAGTAGCCTAATGCAAAGGCTCTATAAGCAAAGAGATAGTTTTGTTCTGCACTTTTTGGAGAATAATCAAATTGTTCAATTGGTTTAAATATTTTCGAATCATGGTTATTGCAAAAACCTGTAAAGGTTGAGGCCTTGCCTCTTCCTACCTCGTTTAATATAATATTATGATTTGATGGAATTTTGGAGAAATCAAAAGCCATAACATTTCCGTTTCTGGCCAATCTATTAAGTATCCCATTATTCTGTATCGAATGTGCTTTGCTAATAGAATTGTTACAATCTTTATCTTTGTGAATACAGCCTGAAAATAATGTTTTGTTCCTTGCTTTATTAATATCTTTTATATTTTTGAGATCAAGCTTCATTAATTGTTCCCTCCATAATTGTTTTTTATTTCAGTACTTTCGCCGTACAGCTCATCCGCAAACATCACTAACAATTTGAATTCATTTTAATTGACTTTCCATGTACCAGATCACATCACAAAAACGGACAGGGTTGTATTATTTCCCCATTAAAAAACATCTCAAGAACTCTCCTTAAGAAGGATTTGCACCTCTCTACGCCACCTTCCCCTCAATGCTCAATCAGCGTTTCTTTCATTTCTAAACGGAGAGTTATTTCTCAATCACTTATGATAAGGCTCACCGCAGATGGTCTTAAACTATCCTCCTGGTTTAGCGTAATGACGCCTCGTCAGTCTAAAACAATATTTTCGAGGTCTAGCACTTTATTTTCCGAGTCTACAACACTATTTTCTTCGAACACGTACAAAATTCGAATTTAGTTGGCTGTACCCCGTAATTAATCAGCAAACTATATTTTCTAGTTATCAACTTTATTTTACAAAAACAATAGTCATAAATGATCACACATATAGATTTTCCATAATTAATTTAAATCTGAATTTAAGTCATTTTTAAACACAAAGAAACCTTGCTACAGTAAAGTGAACTGTAGCAAGGCAAGGCCAACATAAATTACAATGAGTGATAATTTATGTTCATTCATTATTACCCGGGCTGCTTTGATCATCAGATTTCGGAAATTTAACGACTCTAATGTAAATTTAGCAACTCTAATGTCAATTTAGTAACTCTAATGTAAATTTAGTAACTCTATTGTCACTAAACATGAACAGGATAATCTTATCCCCTTCAACCCTTACTCAACCGTCACACTCTTCGCCAAGTTCCGTGGTTTATCCACATCAAGGCCGCGAGCGACAGAAGCATAGTAAGCAAGCAATTGCAATGGAATGACGGTCAGAATCGGTGTGAGCATTGGCAGAGTGGCTGGCATGTATATGACCTCATCCACACTCTTCGCCAGATCGTGGTTGCCTTCAGTCGCAAAGCCCAGTACATGAGCGCCGCGAGCTTTTACTTCCACGATGTTGCTTACCGTTTTTTCGTAGATGTCTGGTTGCGTAGCCAAAGCTACAACTGGAACATTATCTTCAATCAGCGCAAGAGTACCGTGCTTCAGCTCACCGGCTGGATACGCCTCGGAGTGAATGTAAGAGATTTCTTTCAGCTTCAGAGAGCCTTCCAGCGATACCGCATAGTCGAGGCTGCGGCCGATGAAGAACAGGCTGCTTACCTCTTTTGTGCCCTCTGCAAAGCGACGAATCTGATCATCGTTATTCAGCATGGAAGCGATTTTACCAGGGATCTCGCTCAAGTGCTCTACGACTTCGGCAATCTCAGCAGCCGCCATGGTGCCTTTTACTTGAGCCAAATACAGGCTGAACAAGTACAGGGCAACGACTTGTGAGGTGTATGCTTTCGTAGACGCTACCGCTACTTCTGGACCAGCCCACGTAAAGATCACTTCGTCAGCTTCGCGAGCTACAGAGCTGCCTACCACGTTGGTGATAGCCAACACCTTCACGTTGCTCTTCTTCGCCTCACGCAGTGCAGCCAGCGTGTCTGCTGTCTCACCCGATTGGCTAATGACGATCATCAGTGTCTTGTCTGTGTAGATCGGATCACGGTAACGGAACTCGGAAGCGACTGCTACCTCTACAGGTACGCGAGTCCATTTTTCGATAACATCCTTACCGACGAGACCTGCGTGCATGGAGGTACCGCATGCCACGATGTAGATGCGATCGTATGTCGCCAGTTCCGCATCGTTCATTTTTAGCTCAGGCAAAATCACTCGCTTGTTGTCCTCGTCAATGCGGGCACCCATGGTATCGCGAACAGCTTGAGGCTGCTCGTGCATTTCCTTGAGCATGAAGGAATCATATCCGCCTTTTTCCGCTTGTACCAGATCCCACTCGACATGGAACAGTTCCCGCTCGATTTTCTCTCCGGTCTCTGCGTTCATCAGTTCCACACCATCGCGAGTCAACACAGCCATTTCGCCTTCGTTCAAAATGTACACGTCACGTGTATGCTCCAATATAGCCGGGATATCCGAACCGATAAAGCTCTCGCCTTGACCCACACCAACTACCAACGGGCTAGCCAAACGAATCGCTACCAGCTTGTCAGGCTCATGTTCCGTCATGATACCCAATGCATAGGCACCACGCATGCGTTGCACAGCACGACGCGCTGTAGAAACGATATCGCCATCGTACATGTCCGCGAGCAAGTGAGCGATAACCTCGGTATCTGTCTCAGAAGTGAACGTGTAGCCTTTTGCCAGCAGCTCTTCTTTCAATGGCAGGAAGTTTTCGATAATCCCGTTGTGAACGACTGCAAAAGCCGATTTTTCGTCTGTATGTGGGTGGGAGTTCTCGTCAGACGGTTTTCCGTGTGTCGCCCAACGTGTATGCCCGATTCCCATAGAACCAGTCAATGGCTTCGATTCCAAACGGCCTTCCAGAACAGCCAAGCGACCCTGAGCTTTTGAGTACTCCAATCCGTTTGCATTCACGACAGCGACCCCTGCTGAATCATAGCCGCGATACTCCAGTTTGCGAAGTCCTCCGATAACGATGTCTTGCGCTTGTTTATTTCCAATATATCCAACGATTCCGCACATAAGTGTATGGTCCCCTTCCAAATTGGCGAGGGACTTCCACCCGAACAATGGTACGGGGGTGAGTCCCCCGCCATTCCATGTTTTTTATATGATCATGCTGTTTCATCTATTTCGACAATGGCAAAAAACGTATCACACGCAAGGTTTTGTCCATCAGATCACCCTGATGTTTTGTCCCTGCGCTCTGCGGCAGTGATACTGCTGCCGGGAGGTATCCGCCGAATCCTTCGATAAACCTCCACCTCGTCCACTAAGGCTCCATGTCGGGCAGCCTCAGTGCTGGCGCTTTCCAATGGTATGCATTTGATTTATGATGCTTGTTCCTTTTTGCACAACCCCTCCCATTTTTTTCTTTCTTGGTGCTAGTGCACATGAACACTGTACCACAGATTGTGAAGAGCGACAATATCTTGTCGTCGTATTGTAGTTGTATGCAAAAGGGAGCGGCATTGAAACCGCTCCCTGCAACTTTTTACACGAATTTTACACGAGTTCTTGTTTGACCACGTCAACGATCCGATTCACGAGCCCTTCCAACTGTGCCGCATCTGGGCCTTCTGCCATGACACGTACGATTGGCTCTGTTCCCGACGGACGAACCAGAACGCGACCATTGCCAGCCAAATCTTCTTCTACTTTACGGATGGCCTGCGCAATGGCTTCATTGCCATTCAGCTTTGACTTGTCCTCTACACGGACATTGATCAGAAGCTGCGGATACTTGACCATCACTTGTTTGAGCTCGGACAACGGCTTGCCAGACTCCTTGATGATGTTCAAGAGCTGCAGCCCCGTTAACAAACCGTCTCCTGTCGTATTGTAGTCCAGGAAGACAATATGACCGGACTGTTCGCCACCGAGATTATAGCCGCCGCGAAGCATCTCTTCTACTACATAGCGATCCCCTACAGCAGTCTTCGTCGTATTGATGGAGCACTCTTCCATTCCTTTGAAGAAGCCCATGTTGGCCATTACGGTCGTAACAACTGTATTGTTGTTGAGTTTTCCTTTTGCCTTGAGTGCTCGTGCACAGATCGCCATAATATAGTCGCCGTCGATGATTTCACCATTATCATCTACAGCAATACAGCGATCCGCGTCCCCATCAAAGGATAGACCCAAGTCAGCTTTATGCTTCAAAACTTCTTCTACTAAACGTTCAGGATGCGTTGAACCGCACTGGTCATTGATGTTGATTCCATTCGGATTCGCACCTATCGTGATCACTTCAGCGTCCACATCCGCAAACAGACGAGCTGCCAATGATGAGACAGCACCATTTGCACAGTCCAGAACTACCTTCAGACCGTCAAATCGCTCAGATACGGTACTCTTCAAGTGAGAGAGGTACTTTTGTCCACCCTCCAGGAATTCCAGAACCGTCCCGATTTGTTCGCCTGTTGGTCGAGGCATCGTATCCTCTGCCGCGTCCAAATACTGTTCTACTTCAGCTTCCACTTCGTCGGACAGTTTAAAACCGTTGCTGCCGAAGAACTTGATTCCGTTATCCGGAAACGGATTGTGAGAGGCGGAGATCATAACGCCCGCATCTGCACCAAGTGCACGTGTGAGATACGCTACCCCCGAGGTGGAGATAACACCCAATCTGACCACTTCTGCTCCAACCGATAACAGTCCAGCCAAAAGCGCGTTTTCCAGCATTTGTCCAGAAATGCGCGTATCGCGCCCAATCACCACTTTTGGTTTTCCTTCCTGCTTGTGTCTGGTGAGAACGTAACCACCAACGCGTCCGATTTTAAATGCCAGTTCGGGTGTGAGTTGTGTATTTGCTACACCACGTACACCGTCTGTTCCGAAATACTTCCCCATGATTGTCCCTCATTTCCTTCCTTGTGCACACAACAGCTTATGTCTACCTTTGCTTGTTCGTGATTTGAATTGTGACCTTTTTCGGTGCGCTCGCAGAAGTCTTGATATACTCCGACTGATTGAAGATGTAATTCAATGGTACTTCGTATACACCCGCCGGCATATTGCTGACATCTGCTACGACCTGCAAGTCTTCATGCCTCAACTGATTCAGCACTACTGGAGCGCCGATCACGTCGAAGTCGATTGTAGACATCTCCTGGCCATCGGTGGATAGTACCTTTGCTTCCATGCTTTCTGATAGCCCGCTAATGCGAATCGGAATCTTCTCCAAACGCTTCGTCGTTGATGGAACGACTTTTAGCGATACGGTCAAATACTCCGGCTCTACCTTCACAATATTATCCATTAACGGTATCTTGAGCTCTATATCGCGATCTGATGTAATGTTGCCGAGATCAATTTCCGGCCCTGGGTATGTGTTGGATTTGATGCCATCAATGACTTCCTTCGGTCCATAGACCGTGACCTCTTCCACATTCATACCCATACTAGCCAAACTATAGCCATTCGGCAATTCATTCGTCAAGTTTAATTTAATTGGCACTTTTGCAAACGGACTCGTTACGGGGATGTTCACTTCTACCGTAAGTGGCACCACATCTGCCCCTTGAATCACGTTGCCAGACTTGTCCACGACTTTGAGCGGAACCGTTGTCTTGATTGCGGAAGTAGCCCCTTCCAGGTCAACCGAAGCCTTTACCGCTGCTACCTTATTCACTTGACTTTCAGGTACCCTTACAAGCGCTCTAAACGGCTTCACAATAGGTTCTCCAGCGGTATAACCTGGGGCGACCTGTCCCAATTTCTCCACAGAAACTTCACGCTCAACAGTCTTTTTCTCTTCCAAGGTGATTTCCACGATATTCGGGATGATCCCTACCTTGACTTCATCCGGGAATCCCTTGTACTGGACAGGTACACGATGCGTTCCTTTGCCCAGGTTCGTCGCATCGACATACACTTCCCACGATTCCTCTGGAAAGAAATTGTGTCGATAAAAAGGATTATTACTTTCCAAGGCGACCTTTACCGTTCGCTGCTGCTTGACCACCTGATAACGATCAGTATCATATTTCACATGCAAATTGACACTATCAATAAAAGTTGGCTGACTTGCCTCAGGAGTCGTCGTTTGTTCGGCTTCCAGATTGACAATCATCCACGTCATGATAGCCAAAAGCAACGCAACAGCACGTGCAAACCAGTGACTGTTTAACCATTTATCCATGTTTTCGCCTCCATTGCCAACGACTTCCCATGGATTTGCCTTTAGACAGAGGCTGAAGCTGTTCTGTCAGCATCTCTGCCAGTTGCGCCTCCGTCAGATTGCGATTCATTGCTCCATGCGCGGCAAAAGACACCTGACCAGTCTCTTCGGATACGATGATCGCGATGCCATCGGAAACCTCACTTAACCCTATTGCCGCTCGATGGCGCGTCCCCAACTCCTTGGAGATGGAATTGTTCTCAGACAGTGGAAGATAACAGGCAGCAGCCATAATCATGTCTTTTCGCATAATGACTGCACCATCATGCAACGGTGTATTCGGAATGAAAATATTAATCAGCAGCTCTGAGCTGACTCGCCCGTTAATGCCAATACCCGTTTCCACGTAGTCGTTAAGTCCCGTCTCTCTCTCAATGACGATCAATGCACCAATGCGACGCTTGGCCATGTACGTAACCGATTTGCCCACTTCTTGAACCAAGCGGCTAACCGCCTCGTCATCCTGCGTACTGCTTGAACGGGAAAAAAGCTTGCCTCGACCAAGCTGCTCCAGTGCTCGACGCAACTCTGGCTGGAAGATGATGACGACCGCCAAAACCCCGAATGTAAAAGCTTGATTCATCAGTGCGTGCAATGCCGTCAGCTGGAAATATTTGCTGAGGAACCATGTGATGACGATGACCATAATCCCCTTCAGCAATTGTACAGCCCGCGTCCCGCGAATAAGCATAATGATTTTATAGAACACGTATGTAACGAGTAAAATATCCGTTGCATACCGTAGCAAATCCCCATATTCCATGGATATCGATATCATAACGAAGCCCCCATATCTCGCTCCATCTAATGAAGTCAGTCTATCTCCTGCGGAAAAAGCACGGCTCCACTGCCGTGCTCTGATAGCTGTACTCTCTATTTTCTCTTATGGCAAGATCGGAAGCAAGTCATTTCCAATATTTTTCACCTCATACCAGATCCAATCTACGATCGCTTCGATCGATTCGGTATTTCCCACGACTTGGGCGGTAGATGCCACGAACACTTTTCCTTCAATGGCCACAACATTCCCAGTTACATGGCCTCGAACATCTACGTTTCCGTTGCGGACAACCAAGTCTCCATCAATATTGGTTCCTGCTGGTACAACTACGACATTGCGTTCACGATCTATTTTTAATTTATCCAAATTAGCAGAGGATACCTGTAGAGTGTCATCCCGATCAAACCAACTGTTGAATACACTGCCGGTCATCAAAAAGAGAAATACCGCTGCAGCTGTCAAAAACGGATGATTACGAAGCCATCCTGATAACAGATTCGCTTTCGTCGGCGCAGGCAATTGCGCAAGTACACGAGCTGTAAAATCAGAAGAGACATGAATATGCGAAGCGCTTTGAACAAAAGCGATGGCTCTCTGCAACTCATGCATATGCTGACGACAACTCACACAAGACTTTATGTGTGCTTGCAATTGCAGATTGGCTAATTCATCAGTGTCCCCATCTAGATATTCGTGGATGAGGCAAATCATATCCCGGCATTCCATCGTGATTTTCTCCTTTCTCACATCAATCGCAACTTGCTGCGTAATGCTTCCCTTCCTCGGTGAATACGCGTCTTGATTGTCGTTATGGGAAGCTTTACGATATCGCTGATCTCCTGCAACGACAAATCCTCGATATAACGCAAGATCATAATCGAGCGATATTTGGGCTGTAAGTGAGACAAAGCATCTTGCACCGTCTCTTGCAGCTCCTGCGTTACGACTTTGTCCTCTGGTGTTCGCTCGTTAGAAGACAGGCGTGAATACCAGTCCAGGCCTTGCCCTGGTTCGGTTTCTTCATCCAATGAAAAGTCAGGTCGTTTTTTCCGGCCACGGTCGATACATAGATTGGTCGCGATCCTGTAGATCCACGTGGAGAACTTATAGTTGTCATCGTATGAATGCAAATTGGCATAGACACGCAAAAATGTTTCTTGCGCGATGTCCTCTGCATCTTGACGGTTTCCCACCATACGATATGCGAGCTGAAATATCTTGTCTTTATAAATCTCGATTAACTCCGCAAAAGCTTCACGGTCTCCGCGTTTTGCCCGCTGAGTCAACCGTTTCTCTACAAAATCCATGCGATCCTCCCCACAATACCGTAATCCTATATACGGATGATACTGCATATGGTTTCATTTTTAATCTAGTGTTTGTGCGGATAATTTGTTGGGAAATAGAGGAATAAGCGCAATGCTTTCCTCTATATATAAGTAATGATAGCTCATTTATCTCACGGGTGGAAAGGAGAGTGCAACGATTGTCAAAAAAAGACGTTCTCCTCGAAATTGAAATGCTTCGAAAAAAACTCAACGATCAGTACAAAAAACAAGCCTGCATTACTCCAGAATTAGTTTCGCTAAGTGTACAACTGGACCAACTATTAAATAAACTTCGTCTCCATCCTTAGAATGTACAGCTTTCCCCCAACAATGTAAAGATGCGGTAAAACAAAAAAAGAGGGCCAAAAGCCTCTCTTTTTTCATGATCTTCTTCATTTATTTTATAGTAATTTATCACCAAAAACGGAACTCATTAAAGCGACTGCAACGCGAGCTGTCATGTTTTCTCGGTCAAGAATCGGGTTGACCTCCACGAATTCAGCAGAACAAAGAATATCTGCATCTGCCAGCATTTCCAATGAGACATGCCCTTCGCGATAGGAAATACCACCTATAACTGGCGTCCCTACTCCCGGAGCATCGTGTGGATCTAGTCCATCCAAGTCGAGGCTCAAATGCACGCCATCCGTGTTTTTGGACACATGCGCGATTGCTTCATCCATGACGCGAGCCATACCCAACTTATCAATTTCATGCATGGTGAAAACTTTCATCCCAATACGCTTGATCAATTCACGCTCACCTTGATCCAAATCACGCGCTCCGATGATGACCACGTTTTCTGCCTTTACCTTTGGTGTATATCCTCCAATGTTTGTCAGACGCTCATGCCCATATCCCAAGCTCGCTGCCAAAGGCATACCGTGAATATTTCCCGATGGAGAAGTGGCACCCGTATTCAAATCACCATGAGCGTCGAACCAAATAACACCCAGGTTTTTCACGTGCTTCGCCACACCCGCTATGGTGCCAAGGGCAATGCTGTGATCGCCACCCAATACGAGCGGGAATCGACCAGCAGTCATGATATCGCTTACAACATTGGCAAGCTTTTCATTGGCTTCCACGACTTCATCCAAATATTTATGGTTTTCCGTCTCAGTGAAGTGATGAGGGCGCGTTACAAAAATATCTCCGCGGTCTTCAATATTGAAACCCATCTTTTCCAGGCGTGCGACAACACCTGCATAACGGATAGCGCTAGGTCCCATATCAACTCCACGGCGGTCTGCACCTAGATCCATCGGTACACCAACAATGCTCATGTTTTTGTTCATAAAAGTGCCACCCTTTCCTTCGTTCATTCATTATCTACTCCTATATTGTAGCCCCGGAAAGCAAAATGACTCAACTCGACATGATTTTGCATAAATAACCTGTCGGACAAGCTTTGTTAAAAACACAAAAAAACGAGTAACCGAAATGGTTGCTCGTTTCTAATAAGCATATGGAGCGGGTGATGGGAATCGAACCCACGCGACCAGCTTGGAAGGCTGGAGTT
>NZ_JAGQDN010000025.1:0-93506 GCF_021270385.1 Brevibacillus sp. AF8
CATTTAATGATAGACTCATTAACGCTTTCGCTGTTCAGTTTTCAAAGAGCATTTTTTGTCGAACGTTTTACATCTTATCACGTTCGCTATTTGCGAGTCAAGAAGTTTTTTATCGAATCTCGTTTTCTTTTCTCGTATTTTGTCGTCGTTATTGGCGACAAGGAATAATCTATCACATATAAAACTCTAAATCAAGGGTGATTTTAAAAGTTTTTTTATCAAAAAACGAGAAACAGCTAAAATATCGCGATACGAAAGAAAAAAAGAGCGAGAAAAACATCCCGCTCTTTCTATTAAATATCTCTACTATATCCAATGGAACAGTCTCACCACGTCCTCAGCAGTAAATGGCCGTAATTCTACTAAATTGCCTTTGATCATTAGGTTCCTACCCCTTTCGCGAGTAAGATACCGATCATTCTAACAAGAAAAACCACGCTCTGGAAGCAACGGTGGTTATTACTTTAGTGGTTAACGACGTCTCTGAAGCTCCGTCAGCACTTCATCTAATGGCAGCTTTTGCTCCCGTAACAAAACCATCAAGTGAAAGATCAGATCAGATGCCTCATATCGCAGCTCCTCACGACTTCGATTTTTCGCTGCAATAATGACCTCGGCAGCCTCTTCCCCAACCTTTTTCAGGATTTTGTCTACGCCTTTTTCGAACAAGTAGGTGGTGTAGGAGCCTTCCGGGCGTTCTGCCTCCCGCGCAGCAATTAGTTCCTCCAGCTCACTTAAGATCGCAAATCGATCTGCTTGTACTGACTCATCATCTGTCTCGGTGAGAACTTCCTGCGAGAAACAGCTGTATGCTCCCGTATGACAAGCAGGCCCATTCGGCTCGACCATCACAACCAGTGCATCTCCGTCGCAATCATACCGCATAGAGACGATCCGCTGTGTATGACCCGAGGTCTCACCCTTGTGCCACAACTGTTGTCGGGAACGACTCCAAAACCATGTTTCTTTGGTAGCCAATGACTTTTGTAGCGATTCTTCATTCATATAGGCAAGCGTCAAAACGGTCTTGCTTCCGGCATCCTGCACGATGACAGGAATCAAACCCTTTTCGTCAAAACGCAATTTATCTACTGCAAATGCTCCTGCTCCTGTCATGGTCGTACGACAACTCCTTTGGTTTGCAAATACTCCTTAACCGATTGAATCGACGTCTCGTCATAGTGAAAAATGGATGCGGCCAGCGCGGCGTCTGCCTTTCCTTGCGTCAGCACATCGTAAAAATGCTCCCTCGAGCCCGCTCCACCAGAAGCAATGACCGGAATTCTGACCGCTTCTGATACCCGCTTGGTCAATTCGAGTCCAAAGCCTTTCTTTTCCCCATCATCGTCCATGCTGGTCAAAAGGATTTCGCCCGCTCCGAGCGCTTCTGCTTCCTGCGCCCAGCGGATGACGTCCTTCCCCGTCGCATTCCGTCCACCGTGGGTATACACTTCCCAGCGATCTTCCCCGACACTTCTTGCGTCTATCGCCACGACGATACATTGTGAGCCAAAGACCGTCGCTCCCTCACGGATTAATTCCGGACGCAAAACAGCCGCAGTATTCAACGAGATTTTGTCCGCACCTGCACGCAAAATCCTTTTCATATCGTCGACGCTGTTAATGCCGCCACCAACCGTGAAAGGAATCGTAATGTTTGCGGCTGTTTTTTCGATGACATCTACCATCGTCTTGCGCCCTTCGTGGGACGCAGAAATATCGAGAAAGATCAGCTCGTCTGCTCTCTCGTCGCTATACTTTTTTGCCAGTTCAACCGGGTCGCCTGCATCGCGCAGTCCCACGAACTGCACACCTTTTACTACCCGTCCGTCTTTTACATCGAGACACGGGATGATTCGTTTAGCCAGCATGCGATTCACGCCCCTCCATACGCTGGAGCGCCTCTTCCAATGTAAAAGCGTCCGTGTAGAGTGCTTTGCCAACAATGGCGCCAGAGACTCCGTCCGAAGCATGGGTAGCCAGTGTCAACAAGTCGTCCAGTTGACTGACACCTCCCGAAGCTATCACCGATTTTCCTGTAGCCATCGCCAAGGCTGCAATTTCTTCTACATTGGGTCCTGTCATCGTGCCATCACGAGCGATATCGGTGTAAATAAACGTCTCCGCGCCATACGTAACCAACCGCTTGGCAAGCTCCGTTGCTTGCACATCTGTCGTGGTCAACCAACCTCTGGTAGCCACCAGCCCATTCCGGCAGTCCAGACCTATCGCAATCTTGTCTCCATCGTTTTGAAGAATTCGCTTCGTAAAAGGCTCGTCTTCGATAGCAGCAGTCCCGACGATCACTCGCGCGACACCTGCTTCCAAATAGTCCGCAATCTGCTCTTCTGTTCGAATGCCGCCTCCAACCTGCACGGGTACAGGGATCGAGCGCGCTATCTCCTTGATGAGCGCTGCATTGGCAGGCTTGCCTTCCTTTGCCCCATCCAAATCTACGAGATGGACCCAGGACGCACCTTGCTCTACCCATCGTTTCGCCATCGCGAGCGGTGAATCAGCGTACACTGTCTCTTGACCGTAATCTCCTTGGAAAAGTCGAACACACTTGCCCCCGCGAATATCGATCGCCGGATAAACGATAAAGCTCATGTCAAAACCCCCTCACATTGAACGGCAAAATTACGTAGCAGCAGCATTCCTGTCTCTCCGCTCTTTTCCGGGTGAAACTGCATACCGTATACGTTGTCACGATTCACAATAGCTGTGACCTCCTGGTGATAGTCACTCGTCGCGAGCAAGACATCAGACTGGCACAAGACATGATACGAATGGACAAAATAGACGTAATCGCCATCCTGTACACCGTTTAGTAACGGTTGCTTTTGCTTTATTATCAATTGATTCCAGCCCATGTGCGGAACCTTGTAATCCCCGCGAAAACGAACGACCTCACCACCAAGTAATCCCAAGCCTGTATGCTCGCCATGCTCTGCACTTTTCTCAAATAAAAGCTGCATGCCGAGACAAATGCCCAAGATCGGGCGACCTGTTGCTGCGTATCCCTTGATCGCTTGCTCTAATCCAAGCTCACGTATGTTGACGATAGCATCCCCGAACGCCCCGACTCCCGGCAAAATCACTCCGCTATATTCTTGCAGACGCTCTGCTTGAGAGACGAATTCGTACGAATAGCCCAATCTTTCCAACGCCTTGCTCAGGCTGTACAGATTCCCCATGCCGTAATCGATGATGCCGATCATGTTACAAAACCCCTTTTGTTGACGGGACCCCTTTTACACGCGGATCGATCGTCGTCGCTTCATCCAGTGCACGGCCCAGCGCTTTGAAAATCGCCTCGATCATGTGGTGCGTATTGTGACCGTAGTGCAGAATCACATGTAGATTGATCCGCGCCTCCAGTGCGAGCTTCCATAAAAACTCGTGCACCAGCTCCGTCGGAAACTGACCAACCATATTCGTAGGGTACGTAGCGCGATATTCCAGATGAGGACGGTTACTGATATCAATGACGACCTGCGCGAGTGCGTCATCCATCGGGACAAACGCATTTCCATAACGCTTGATGCCTTTTTTGTCTCCCAACGCTTCCCGTAGAGCATGCCCAAGACAAATCCCGATATCCTCCACCGTGTGGTGATAGTCGATTTCGATATCCCCCTTTGCCTTTACAGTCAGGTCAAAATGTCCATGGCGGGTAAACAGGTCAAGCATATGATCTAAAAATGGAACACCCGAGTTTTGCTTGCTCTCACCCGCGCCGTCTACACCAAAGGAAAGCGCGATCTGCGTCTCATTCGTATTGCGTTCGATCTGTGCTGCACGTTGTTTCCCTTCACTCATCTCTTTTCACTCTCCTGCTCTTCTGTCTCAAAATCTTGCAATCGCGCAAGGATCGCTCGACCGTGTCCAGACAATCCTTCCTGCTCTGCCAGCGCCACAATTTTATGTCCATTTTCCCGCAAATCTCGTTTGCTGTAGGAAACAACACTCGACTTCTTAATAAAATCATCGACGGATAATGGCGAGGAAAAACGCGCCGTTCCATTCGTAGGAATCACATGATTGGTTCCGGCAAAATAATCTCCGACTGGCTCTGAGCTGTATGGGCCGAGGAAAATTGCACCTGCATTTTCCACTTTTCCGAGACGCTCAAAAGGCTCGGCTATCATGATTTCCAAATGCTCGGGGGCGATGCGGTTGATTACGGCAAAACCTTCGTCCAAATCGTCGACGAGTAAAATAACACCGTAGTCGCGTATCGCCGTTTCTGCAATTGATTTGCGTGGAAGATCGGCAAGCTGTCGCTCGACTTCCTGTGATACCTGCTCCGCCAACGCTTGCGATGTCGTAACCAATATAGCGGCTGACATTGGATCATGCTCGGCTTGAGAAAGAAGGTCTGCCGCGACGTAACGCGGGTTGGCCGTCTCATCTGCGATCACCGCAATTTCACTGGGCCCTGCCACCATGTCGATACTGACCAATCCGAAAACTTCTCGCTTTGCCAGTGCCACGAAAATATTACCGGGACCAACGATTTTATCAACCGCTTTGATTTGCTCCGTCCCATAGGTCAATGCCGCAATCGCCTGCGCTCCGCCTACCTTGTATATCTCACTTACTCCTGCAATTTGAGCTGCAACGAGTATCGCCGGATTGATTTTCCCATCCGCTCCTGGAGGTGTTGTAATGACTACTTCAGGAACACCTGCAATTTTGGCAGGGATAGCATTCATCAAAACACTGGAAGGATAAGCTGCCGTTCCGCCTGGAACATACAGACCTACGCGCTGCAATGGACGTATTAGTTGGCCTAGCAATGTGCCACTTTCTTTGGTGGTAAACCAGGACTGACGCACTTGCCGCTCATGAAACGCCCGAATATTTTCGGCTGCTTCCGTCAATGCCGCCTTTACTTGTGGAGACACGAGCTCACTTGCTTCAGCAAACTCGCTCTCGCTCACACGGAAGTTTTGTAGTAGCACACGATCAAATCGCTCCGTGTAATAGCGCAGCGCTTCGTCTCCTTGCTGGCGAACCGAGGTGAGGATCGCCTTCACCGCTTCTTGCTGTTCTCTCGTTCCTGCATCTACTGATCGTTTCCCGTCATACTGACTGGCTGACATGATACGCATAGCTGTCTCCCCTTTTTCTCTAGTTCCCGTGAGGAATGACCTCTAAAAATTTTCCGGCGATCTCATCCACTGCTTCACTTTTCATCCGATAGCTGGCTCGATTAGCAATGAGCCTCGTCGTAATTTCACAAATGCTCTCCAGCTCGACCAAGCCATTTTCCCGCAATGTCCTACCTGTCGAAACAATATCCACAATACGATCAGCCAGCCCAATCATCGGTGCAAGCTCTACTGAACCATTCAGCTTGATTACCTCAACCTGCTGTCCACGCTCACGAAAATAACGTGACGCAATCTTCGGATATTTCGTCGCAACACGGGGAGCTTCCGTCGGCTTCCAGTCTGGCAGACCCGCTACCATCATGCGACAATAGCCGATATGCAAATCCAATAGCTCGTAAACATCTCGTTCTTCTTCCAATAAAACATCCTTGCCAACCACGCCAACGTCAGCCACCCCATACTCGACATAAGTAGGAACATCGGTAGGCTTCGCCATAATGAATTCAAGCTTGGCATTTTCCACAGGGATGATCAGTTTGCGTGAATCTTGTAGATCCGCAGTGACCTGCAAGCCAGCCTGTTGAAGGAAGTGGACAGCCTCTTCAAAAATCCGCCCTTTTGGCATGGCGATCGTCAGCTTTTGATCGTTTCTCGTGAGTGCCATCTCCTACTCCTCCTGTTGTGTTATGCAAATGACTTTGGTAAATCCCGCTTCTTGTCCAACCTGTTTCTCATCTATTTTGGAGACGAGACGTGTCACTACTACGAGCCCTTCCTCACGCAATTGCTGTGCCTCTGCCAAAGCGGCGCTTCTGCAATCTTCCGTGTAAACGAGCAAAACGCGCGCAGGTGCTTGCCTTTTTACGGAAGGAGTGACCTGAAGTAGCCGATCCATCTTGATCGCAAAGCCTGTGGCGGATGCAGCCCGCCCAAATTGGGAGAGCAATTGATCGTAGCGTCCTCCGCCCAATAGCGGGGAGCCCAAATCTGCCGCGTATCCTTCAAAAACGACCCCTGTATAGTAGTTCAAATTGATGATCAGATTGAAATCGATCAACAAATCTTCCGTCACCCCGTAGGCTTCTAACGATTCCCACAAGGAAGCAATCGTCTCGACTGCCCTCCCTGCTTTTCCGTTGCCTGCCAAATCACGGGCTACTTCGATTTTCCCTTTTCCCCCTTGCAGCCGCAGCAAGGCTTCCAATCGGCTTTTTGCCTCTGTCGGAATGTCTACTGTCGCAAGTAGTTGCCGGAAGCCAACGAAGTCCCGCTCGTACAAAAACTGGCGGAATTGATTGCGAATAGGCTCATCCTCAATCTCCTCCTCCAAAAGACCGTCTACGAAATCGACATGCCCAATGGCAATACGAAACGTTTCCACACCCGCTGCCCGCAAGCAAAAGACAGCAAGTGCAATGGCTTCCGCATCCGCATCGACAGACGCATCTCCGATCAGTTCAATCCCGGTTTGAGAAAACTCTGCATTCCGCCCCGCTTCCTTTTCTTGTGCCCGAAACACATTTGCCTGGTAATACAACCGTATTGGCAATGGAACATCTTTATAAAGGGAGGAAACAACCCTTGCAATTGGCGTTGTCATATCCGGACGCAGAACTACCGTGTGACCTTGTTTATCCAGGAGGCGAAACATCCGGTCTGTCAGTGTCGCACTTGCTGCTCCTACCGTATCGAAGTATTCCAGAGAGGGTGTGGAAATTTCGTCATAGCCCCACCTCTCGATACACTGCCGCAGCTCCCGCTCCAAGTGCCGTTGTTTCGCCAGCGATTCCGGCAGTATATCCCGCATCCCGAGCGGCTTTTCGAATCCCAAGGGTTTTGCCATCCTTGTTCCCCTCCATAACATTCGCTTTACTCTGCTAATATGGTAACAAACTAAAGTGTTATGAAGAAGATTACCACGTCGAGAATCTTAGGTCAACCAAGATAAGAATAGTCGGAAAATTTAACACAAAACAAAAAACCGCCAGGATAAACACCTGACGGCTGATCACAAGGGAAGAGACGCTACATGCCTTCTTCTTCCTCTGAAGCTTTCGTTCGAATGAGTTGCATGGGATTCCCACCTACAAAGGCGCCAGGCGGGACATCTTTATGAACAACCGTTCCCGCGGCGACAATGGCCCCTTTGCCAATCGTTACTCCCGGCAAAATGGTAGTGTTGGCCCCCACCAGGACAGCATCTTCAATAACCACTTCTCCCAAACGGTATTCATCAATTAAATATTCATGGGCAAGTATGGTCGTATTGTACCCGATCACGCAATTACGACCGATCTTGATTTTCTCGGGAAACATGATATCCATCATCACCATCAACGCAACCGCACTATGCTGTCCTACTTCCATACGCAAAAATGTGCGGTACATCCAGTTCTTCCACGAAACGATCGGCGTATACCTGGAGAGTTGGATGACAATAAAATTTTTCATGACTTTCCAGAAGCTTACCGTTCGATACATGTGCCAAAGCGGGTTTACCCCATTTACGGGATAACGTGTTGTCTTCCTCATATGCGTCTCTTTCTCCTACAAGTCAGAATCGGCATCTTCTAAAATGGCATTCGACTGTTTCCGTGTGAAGTGCATCGCTGCGTTGTAACCCATCCGTTTCAAACGGAAATTCATCGCTGCAACCTCAATGATGACTGCCAAATTTCGTCCTGGTCGAACAGGAACGGTAATAATCGGAATTTCGGTATCCATGATCTTCAATGTTTCCTCATCGAGCCCCAACCGCTCGTACATTTTATGAGGCTCCCACAGCTCTAGCTGAACAACCATCTCGATGTTTTTCACATTGCGCACAGCACCTGCCCCAAACATCGTCATAATGTTGATAATTCCCACGCCGCGGATCTCCAAAAGATGCTGAATCAGCTCAGGGGCACTACCGCTTAGCTGCCCGCCCTGTGTCTGCTTAATCTCTACTGCGTCATCTGCTACGAGTCGGTGTCCGCGCTTTACTAGCTCAAGTGCAGCCTCACTCTTCCCGATCCCGCTCGATCCCATAATCAAAACGCCGACCCCGTAGATGTCTGTGAGTACCCCATGTATCGTCGTCGTTGGTGCAAGACGATTCTCCAGGAAGTTGGTTACTTTCCCGACTAGCGTAGTCGTTGCCAGCGGGGACTGAAGTACAGGTACCCCCAACCGATTGGAAACGTCAATCATCTCCTCCGGCACCATTTGATTACGGGTCACACAGAAGCAGGGAACCTGACTTTGCATGAGAAAATTCATCCGTTCCAGCCGTTCCTCTGGAGTCAGCGTTTGAAAAAAGTTGATTTCCGTCAAGCCGAACAATTGAATCCGCTCTTGCGCATAATACGAATAGTAACCGGCTAACTGCAGGCCCGGACGACTCAAATCCGTAACGGTAATCTCACGCCCCAAGCCCTCTTCCCCGCTCAAGATCGTCATATTGAAATGGTCCACTAAATGGCTCACATTCGTCTTACGCATGAAGCTTCCCCCTCACATGGGATTTTCTGTCCCGATGGTTGTGTCTCTATTGTATCGAAACCTCTGTGCTTACGACAACCTAATAAGACCGAGCATCCTTATTAGGCAAAAACCCCGCGACTCGTTTGAGAGAATACGGGGCTTTTTCGCACATACTACCTCTTTTCTCTTTTCATGCCTACCACAACCTCAATGAGGTAGCCAAAAATACTCATCAGTGCTGCTGCCACGATGACAGTGCCAATGTTGTCAGGCCATGGCCCCACTTCAAATCCATCAATAAAGTAGGCAGTCAACGCAAACGTCACGGCATTAATGACAAACCAGAACAAGCCGATCGTTAATACTTGCAAGGGAAAAGTAAAAAACAGCAGAATCGGCCGAATCACTGTGTTCACCATCCCCAAAATCAACGTAGCCCATAATGCTACTGTGAAATTCGCGACATAAATGGAATGGAACCAATTGCTGATCAGAAGCAGCGCAGCCCCATTTAAAAGCATTTTGATTATCCAGCGGCTCATGGTGCATTCCCCCTGTACAGTCTAGCCTTCGCGCAACGATTAACGAATCCCCGTTACTTCCCATTCCCATTGCTCAAAAAACGTTGTCATGAATCGATGCCTGTTTTCGGCGATTTTCTGGGCAGTCTTGGTGAAAAGCTTGTCTTTGATGCGCTGCAGCTTCCAAGTGTATTCCTTATAAGGTGTATGCTGATTGGGGTCATCCGATTGTATGGGTTGCCCAATAACCCCAGTATAAGCAAAAACCCGAGCTACTCCAATAGCCCCAATCGAATCCAGCTTGTCTGCATCAAACAAGACCTTTTCTTCCAAGGTATGTGGAGGTCGTTCTTTACGAAAACGATGGGCGAGAATTGCAGACTGTACACGTGAGATGAATGCTTCCGTCATACCGCGTGCGGAGAGCCATTCCCCTGCTAGTCTTGCGCTGATTTCGGCATGGCACTCTCCTGTTTGCCGTTCTTCTGCTCTCCCGATGTCATGCAGCAAAGCAGCGAGGCGCAGCACTTCCATATCCGCTCCTTCCTCGCGGCCAATCCGCTCACACATCGCCATCACACGCAAATTATGCTGCCAATCATGTGCAGGATCTTGTCCATCAAAGCGCTTCTGTGCTTCTGCCACCAGATCGGCAGGCAGTGCGGCAAGAGAATCTTTCACGTAATCCATCTTTTCCTCCCCCTTTGCGTTCACCAAGCAAAGATGCCCCCCTGATTCAGGGAGGCAGCCTCTCGATTACTTCGCAACGAATTGTTCTAGCTTGGCATTCGTCCGTTCTCTATCGCGTTCCAAAATCGGCTTCAAATAGATACCCGTATAAGAGCCTTCCATTTTTGCCACTTCTTCCGGTGTTCCCGTACCGACAATTTCTCCGCCACGGGTACCACCTTCAGGCCCCAAATCTACGATGTAATCAACCGTTTTGATGACATCCAGATTATGCTCGATGACCAGCACTGTATCACCGTTATCCACCAATCGTTGCAGTACTTTTAGCAAACGATCGATATCGTCTGTATGCAGACCGGTTGTCGGTTCATCCAAGATGTACAGGGTACGTCCTGTGCTGCGTCGATATAGCTCAGAGGCTAGCTTGACGCGTTGTGCTTCCCCGCCAGAGAGCGTGGTAGCAGGTTGCCCAAGCTTCATATATCCCAGCCCCACGTCTACGATGGTCTGCAGCTTGCGCTCGATCTTCGGCAGATTGCGGAAAAATTCTACCCCATCCTCGATCGTCATTTCCAAAACATCCGCAATGCTCTTGCCTTTGTACTTCACATCAAGCGTCTCGCGGTTGTAACGCTTGCCGTGGCAAACTTCGCAAGGCACATACACATCCGGCAAAAAGTGCATCTCGATTTTAATAATCCCGTCACCGCTGCATGCTTCACAACGGCCGCCCTTGACGTTAAAGCTGAAGCGACCTTTTTTATAGCCGCGCACTTTGGCTTCATTAGTGGAAGCAAACAGGTCGCGAATATCGTCAAAGACACCTGTATATGTCGCCGGATTGGAACGTGGTGTACGTCCAATTGGAGATTGGTCGATGTCGATCACCTTATCCAGATGCTCCAGTCCCAGGATGCGGCGATGCTCTCCAGGCTTCACCTTTGCCTTATTTAAGTCGCGAGCCAATGTCTTTTGCAAAATTTCATTGATCAACGTACTCTTTCCTGAGCCAGATACACCTGTTACGGCAACAAAAACGCCTAGAGGGAGCTTCGCAGTGACGTTTTTCAGGTTGTTTTCCTTCGCGCCCTCAATCTTGATCCATTTGTCCGAAGGCTTGCGACGCTCCATCGGAACAGGGATGAATTTGCGTCCGCTCAAATAGGCACCCGTCAAAGAGTTAGGGTCCTTCATGACTTCTTCCGGAGTCCCTGCCGCTACGATCTGACCGCCATGTATGCCAGCTCCTGGTCCAATATCGATAATATAATCGCAGGCCATCATCGTATCCTCGTCATGCTCGACGACGATCAATGTATTCCCCAGCTTGGTCATATGCTCCAGCGTCTTGATCAGACGCGCGTTATCCCGCTGATGCAGTCCGATACTCGGCTCATCCAAAATGTAGAGAACGCCCATCAGACTAGAACCGATCTGCGTAGCCAGTCGAATCCGCTGCGCTTCTCCCCCGGACAGTGTTCCCGCCGCACGGCTCAGCGTCAAGTAATCCAGTCCGACATCAATCAAGAAGTTCAGTCGTGCCTTGATTTCTTTTACGATCAGGTTCGCGATCTTTGTTTCCCGCTCTGTCAATTCCAGTCCATCGACAAATTGATGCGCATCGAGAATCGACAGCGTAGTCAGCTCGGAAATACTGCGCTCCCCTACCTTTACCGCCAAGCTCTCCTGACGCAAACGTTGACCTTTGCAGACAGGGCACGCCTTCTGGCTCATGAAGCCTTCGATTTGCTCGCGGATGTAATCCGAGCTGGTCTCCAGATGACGTCGTTGCAGGTTGATGACGACACCCTCGAACGGTACGACCGCCTCGCGCACTTGCCCAAACTCGTTCTCATAGCGGAAGTGAATTTTTTCGCCTTCACTACCGTACATCAAGATTTGTCGGTGCGCTGCAGTAAGCTCTTCATAAGGTACATCCATCCGAATGTTAAAGTGGCGGCAAGCTGATTCCAATAATTGTTGATAGTAAGTCGAAGTCTTCGGCTCCCATGCGCCAATCGCCCCGTCATTGAGCGTCTTCGTCGCATCAGGAACGACCATATCCGGGTCTACCTCCAGTTTGACACCCAATCCGTCGCACTCCGAGCAGGCACCAAACGGGCTGTTGAAGGAGAAAATCCGCGGCTCCAGCTCTCCGATGGAGAATCCGCACACCGGGCAAGCATGTTTTTCACTGAACAGCAGCTCTTCTTGCTCCATCACATCGACGATGACCTTGCCATCTGCTAAGCGAAGTGCCGTTTCCAAGGAGTCTGCCAGACGCGCCTGCACATCCGGCTTCACAACGATCCGGTCAACGACAACCTCAATGTTATGCTTCTTGTTCTTTTCCAGCTTGATATCTTCCGACAAATCGGTAATTTCACCATTGACCCGCACGCGGACAAAGCCTTGCTTGCGGATGTCCTCCAACAGCTTGACGTGCTCTCCCTTGCGACCTTGCACCATGGGAGCTAGAATCTGCATTTTCGTGCGCTCAGGATACTCCATCAGTCGATCGACCATTTGTTCGATGGTCTGGGATTGGATCTCGATACCATGCTCCGGGCAAACCGCTCTACCTACACGCGCATACAAAAGGCGCAAATAGTCGTAGATTTCCGTAACCGTCCCTACCGTGGAACGAGGGTTGCGGCTCGTCGTTTTCTGGTCAATCGAGATCGCAGGGGAAAGTCCCTCAATCGAGTCCACGTCCGGCTTGTCCATCTGCCCAAGAAATTGACGGGCGTATGCAGACAGAGACTCGACATAGCGTCGTTGCCCCTCTGCGTAAATTGTGTCAAAAGCAAGCGAGGACTTACCCGAGCCAGACAAACCCGTCAGAACGACGAATTTGTCCCTCGGAATGACTACATCAACATTTTTTAAATTGTGGGCACGTGCACCCTTTACGACAATATGTTCTAATGGCATGAAAAAAACCTCTCCTTAGAGTTCCGCCTTCAGCTCGAGAATCAAATCACGCAATTCGGCCGCACGCTCGAACATGAGGTTGCGTGCCGCTTCCTTCATTTCTTCTTCCATACGCTCTATGACAGCTACGCGATCCTTCTTCGGCATTTTTTTGAAGTCTGCATGTGGCAAATAATCCGCTTTTTCCTCCGCTACCTTGGTCGCCTCGATCACGTCGCGGACGGACTTTTTCACGGTTTGCGGCGTGATGCCGTGCTCTTCATTGTACGCCATCTGAATGGAACGACGACGTTCTGTCTCTCGAATCGCAGAAGCCATCGAATCTGTCATTTTGTCCGCGTACATGATAACGCGTCCCTCTGCGTTCCGCGCAGCCCGACCGATCGTCTGAATCAGCGAGCGCTCATTGCGCAGGAACCCTTCCTTGTCTGCATCCAAAATCGCCACAAGCGATACCTCCGGCAGGTCTAGACCTTCCCGCAAGAGGTTGATCCCGACAAGCACGTCAAACTCGCCCAAACGCAACGAACGTAAAATCTGCATCCGCTCAATCGTTTTAATATCCGAGTGAAGATAGCGGACCTTGATTCCGATTTCTTTCAGATAGTCCGTCAAATCCTCAGACATTTTCTTCGTCAGAGTCGTGACGAGAACTCGCTCATTTTTTGCAATCGTAGCCTGAATCTCGCCAATCAAATCGTCAATCTGTCCTTTGATCGGACGTACCGTAACTGTTGGGTCAATCAAGCCTGTCGGACGAATCACCTGCTGCACCATTTCCGGGCTGTGCTCCAGCTCATAAGGACCAGGCGTAGCTGAAATGTAAATCGCTTGTTTCAGCTTTCCTTCAAACTCTTCGAACTTGAGTGGGCGGTTATCGCGTGCAGAAGGCAGACGGAATCCGTGATCGACGAGTACATCCTTTCGTGCGCGGTCACCGTTATACATCCCCCGAACCTGCGGCAAGGTCATATGCGACTCATCCATCATGACGATAAAATCTTCTGGGAAGTAATCCAGCAAGGTATACGGAGCATGCCCGGCAGGAAGTCCCGTCAGATGACGTGAGTAGTTTTCAATACCGGAGCAAAAGCCCATCTCCATCATCATCTCAATATCGTACCGTGTGCGTTGCTCCAGTCGCTGTGCTTCCAGAAGCTTGCCCGCATCACGGAATTCTTTCAGTCTTTCTTCCAGTTCGGCCTCGATGCTTTGGATAGCCAGCTTCATTTTCTCCTCGCGCGTCACGTAGTGAGAGGCAGGGAAAATGGCAATGTGATCACGCTGTCCCAAAATCTCCCCGGTCAGTACGTCAATCGAAGTAATCCGCTCAATTTCATCTCCGAAAAACTCTACGCGAATCGCCTGCTCACTCTGTGAAGCAGGAAAAATCTCCACCACGTCACCCCGCACGCGGAACGTACCACGTGTAAAGTTGATATCGTTGCGTGTGTACTGGATATCGACCAGCCGATGCAAAATCTCGTCCCGTCCTTTTTCCATGCCAACACGCAAAGACAAGAGCAGTTCGCGATACTCTTCCGGCGAACCCAATCCGTAAATGCAGGAGACGGAGGCAACGATGATCACGTCTCGGCGTTCAAACAGCGCACTGGTAGCCGAGTGACGGAGCTTGTCGATCTCCTCGTTGATGCTCGAGTCTTTTTCAATAAACGTATCCGATTGGGGAATGTATGCTTCGGGTTGATAGTAATCGTAGTAGCTGACGAAGTATTCCACCGCGTTGTTCGGGAAAAACTCCTTAAACTCTGCACACAGCTGAGCGGCCAGAGTTTTGTTGTGAGCCATCACGAGTGTCGGCCTGTTCACCTGAGCAATTACCTGGGCAGCCGTATAAGTCTTTCCCGTTCCCGTCGCACCCAGCAATGTCTGGTGTCGCTTGCCAGCCTTTAACCCTGCCACCAGCTCGGCAATGGCAGTCGGCTGGTCACCGGACGGTTGAAACTCCGATACCAATTCAAAACGCTCCATTCCCTCGTTCATCTCCTCATAGCATGACTGTTTCTACTTCCATTATAACACAATTCCGGCTAGTTTAAGCCCAAAATTCGAACAAACGTTTGTCTTCATCTTTCCACCAATTTTTCCGATATAAGATGAAGGAAGCACAAACATACGCAGATACACTCGCCACCTTCAGGGAGGATTGACATGTCAGATACCGGAACAACCGTCAAAAATAACCCTTATATACAACCGCATATGAGCTATAAAGGCAAAAAAGAATTCTCCACAGAGCTCGACCAAAATGCCTTTATGAAGCTCATGCTGGAGCAGTTAAAGCATCAAGACCCTATGTCCCCCATGGACAACTCTCAGTTCATCCAACAAACAAGTATGCTGACCATGGTAGAAAAAATCACAAAAATGACCACGCTGATGGAGCAATCGAACAACAGCATGGTCACTTTGGAAAAGTATGAAAAGCTGGTAGGTCGTACTGCCTCGTATTCCCTTACTACAAAAGACGAGATGACGGGAGAAACCAAGACGGAGAAGAAAGAAGGCGTACTTGATGCCGTCTACATGGATCAAGGCAAAATCTACTTCCGTATTGCAGGCGAATCGACGCCGATTCCGCTGGCAGACGTCTCCGGATTGGAATCGCAAGGTCTGGCCGGCAATACGCTCGACAACAGCGTGAAGTACATGGAAATGATCGGTCGTGAGATTTCCTATAAAGTAACAAAGGAAGTCGACCGGGATGGCAATCCAGATACCAAAAACGACATTTCCAAAGTTGATGAAATCTTGAATGGCGTCATCACTGGTTTTACCACCAAAAACGGTACCGCACAATTCCAACTGGATAATGGATCAACCGTAAAAGCCGAAGAAATCGTAGGCATGACGGTGAAACCTGAAAACAGAACAATGGGCAACTCCCTTGCCTACGCGCAAATGATCGGCTACAACATCACGTACAACCAGTCTCAAACGAATCCGGATGGCACCACTAGCACTACTCCTCTTACCGGAGTAGTTAAGGCTGTCAGCATGAAAAACGGAGTCGTCGAATTCGTCCTCCAGGATGATAAGAAAGTTGCTCTCAATCAAATCACAGGATTCGAAGCAACTGCCTAGAACCTATACAAAAAGCCGCACATCTTCGAAATCGGAGAAGGCGGCTTTTTCTTTTGCAAATACCTATTCGTTTACGATCACTTTTCCGGTTATCGCATCCACATAAAACGTATCATCTACTTTAAATTCTCCCCCGCAGAAGCAATGCGAGCGAGTTTGGCGAAACGAAAGGTCATAGCCGAGCTTCCATGTAATCGTGCCTTTCTTATAATCTGGCTGGTGGATATAGGTCAGCTCAAGTGGATAGGTTTGCAGTAATCGGGTCATGGCCACTTGTTCTTTAAGGGCTTGGGAACGGGCCGGGTATTTGACACTGGCCGGTTTGTTTATGCTCACCTGCTCCCATGTACCCGTCCATGAATCGATCTGAATCGTATACATCCCGTTCTCCACACTTTGATTGACCCCATAAACTGGAATGCCGTTTACAAGGGGATCAGCTATGATCGAGGTGTACCTTTCATCTCCATCCTCCGTTATTTGGATCTGATTGCTTCCAGACGGAGCCAGTCTTTTCAAAAGCTTATCCGCTTCCATCCGATCCCGCTTCTTATCCGTTTTCACATTAGACCATTGTGGATTGTTCACCTTTGTGGAAAATTCAAGCAGTTCACCAGTCTTTGCATCTGTCACGAGTAGATGATGCTGCTCGCCGTTATTGCTTCCCTCAGGAAAGGTAGCCATTCGAGATATCTTGTCAGCATCGGGAACCCCTTCACCAAAATTTCCCCATATGAAATAACGAAGGGCTGGACCATCATCGTAACTCGCCTCGTAGATGGACAGCGGCAGCTTTTCTGTTTCGATTCTAAACAACATGCGTAACAAATCACGCGCTTGCGTCTCTGTTTGCGCTACCCACCTCTCACCTGTTCCGGTCACATTGATGATCTGAGAGGGGTTGGTTGTCGCTCGGGAATTCGTTGTGACCAATCGTTTGCCACTAAAGGCATCCAATGCACTACCTGTATGTTGTTGCGTGATAATTCCATTTTTCAGGACATAAGCGAGCTTTGCTTCTACCTGATCGCTTTGATTATGAATGGGCAATAAATAAACGAGCTCCAATGGACGGCTTTCTTGCCACTTTCGAACAGCTTGTTCGGGGGAGATGATGCGCTGCGGAGATGGGAGTGAAGAGGGACTTACTTTTTCGTATAGCCTGCCATCAAACGTAGAAAACCAAACGATTCTTCCCGAGGCATCAAAACTGACGAGACAATCATAATCGTCATCGAGCACCACATTATTCAGGACTCGCACCAACCGAACCGTCAATAGGTCCTTATTTTTAAAAACCTCTCTTGCTTGGTAAGCATTTCCTGTGGCAGTTCCCTGCAATCCAGCGACAAAAGCCAGCGCACGTGCTTTTGCCTGCTGCTCAGTCGGGTAGGCAGGCTTTGTTGCTGCTTTCGGGGTAAGATTCAGTCTGAGCAGCTCACCTGTTTGTCCGTCAAAAATCGCATCATCCATGGACGATTCAGCCTCAGCCGCAGACAGCGCAAACGTGACCGCCACCCCACTCACACCAGGCCCATCCACATCGCCACCGTAAACGACATAACGCGAAGACAACTCCGGTAAAAGTTTGACTAGCTTTTGGACACCTTTGGTCACATGCATCGGCACAGCCACAACTGATTGTGCCTGTGCTACGGTCACAGAAGTCGTTGCGCCAGCTCCTGATAAGGGTGCGGCAAAAACCGTGGCAGCAGCTAATGTACCCGACAAAAACCACGAGACCGTTCTTTTTACCTTGAACACCGACCCCACTCCCTTTTTTTTCCTCCTACATTGAGACGCAACAGCCACCAGTAAGTTTCCGAATGGACAAGCTTTTCTCGAAAAAAAGAAGGTATGCATGTTTGTCTGCATACCTTCTCCCCACTATCCTTAAGCTCCAACATTCAGTTTCTCCAGCTTTTGCTTGATCAGCTCGACTACACTGGAGCGTTTCAAATCAACAAATGCACGGGTATTTGCATCCGGAACCACAATGATCCCCAGTTGGTGATGATTGCCCGCATAGACCGCACACTGTACGAACTTCAGCTCACCTTCACGCGTGAGTACTTCCATTTTGCAAAAGGCAGGATTGGCTTGTAGCGCTGGATACAGATCTTCTTTTTCCCGCACCGCAATGCCATTTACTTTCACGATAATCTCACCAGGCGTGATACCGATCTCCTCTGCTCTCGTACCCGGAATGACACCCATCACTTTTACACCACGCGAAGACTGGATGAAATAAGGCGAACGCTTTCTTTCTTGATACTGACTCCAGAAAAACAGCGCCTCATGACCGAATAGTGCAAAGATCGCAGCCAGCAAGATCAACGGATAAAACCATACTACCAGAGCACACAACCCCAACAAAATAATCGCATACAGCGTCAAATTTTTCGCAACCTGCGTTGCTTTTCTATACGGAGTCATCGTTTGCGTCATGTCAGAGAATCCGGTCACTGTTGGCAAAAGCATCAATCCGAAAGAAGCGACTTCCGGTGAAAAGAACGGCCACCCTGGATACAACGCGCCACTGATAGCACTTGGCTCCATCTGTACGAACAGCACGACTGGCGTCAGCCAAAAAGAATGAAGCAAATAGGCACCCACGATCCGACCACGTTGCCCTTCTACAAACAGCGGAGAAGCATCCCGCCCGCCATTCCAGCGTACGAGCATCGCTTCAATCAGATGCATAACCGCAACTAACGCAAGCAACGGCAAAGGTTTCGCTTGATGAATCAATTCCCAGACATAGCTCAATCCAGGAACATCCGTAACCGGTGGAATGACCAGTGTGATCGCGTGTAAAATCGCCAATACCCCTGCAGCATATGCAAAACAGAGAAACCGTAAACGAATCAGCGCCAAGATGAGCGCCAATCCCCATAGTATCCACAAATCCTGTGCTTGCACGACCACGCCGAGTCCTGCACTAAGAAGAGAAATCAGCAAGCCTCCCACCAAGCCCATCCCTACAGCCCGTATCGTCGAGAGCAAAGGGGACTGAATGCGTGCAGAAAAAAGCTGTCTTTCCAGGTTCATCTGTCTGCGATAATGCAAATAAATAAACACCAGAAAGAGATAGAAGACAGGATTGATAAAAAATGCGGCAAAGCCATATGCAATGGTAAGCATATCTGCCTGTATCGCCAATTGCCTCACCTCAACTAAAAGAAAGAAAAACCACGGCATTTGATTTGCCGTGGTTATCATTTCTACGGATAGAAGGTATTTACCTGCTTCCATTTTCTTGATTATTCATTACTTGCCCGTGACTACATCCAGAGCTTTTTGCAATTGCAGGTCATTCTCTGGCTTCGTCATCGTTTTACGGAGACTTTCTTCCAGCGAAGAGCGTGTCTTCGCATCTACTTTGCCAGTTACCTCAAGTTTGTTGGAGGTTTGGAACTGCTTGATTGCTTCCTCTGTCTTTTCATCAAAATAGCCATCTTCTCGTCCTGGGGACAGATTCAAGCCCTTCAGGATGAGCTGCAGGTTTTTCACATCAGTACCAGCCATGTCGCGCTGCAATACTTTATCTGCTGGCAACAGAGTTGCATTGAAATAGTCTGGTTGCTTGACTTCAAAGTCTGGCTTAATGCCTTTTTTATGGACCCATTCACCACTCGGTGTGACCCACTTGGCAATCGTCAGCTTCAATTGGCTCTTGTCGTTCATTTCCATAGTGCTCTGAACGGTTCCTTTACCAAAGGTCTTCTCACCAACCAGCTTGTAGTTTCCGCTATCCCGCAGAGCACCCGCCAGAATCTCCGATGCACTGGCGCTTCCGCCATTAATCAGTACCGAGATTGGATAAGGCTTGCCAGCTTCTGTAGTCGAGAAATACTCTTCTTTTTGCTGTCCGCCATTTCCATACTCGATCTGCACGATCTTGCCTTTTTTCGGCACGAGGATTTCTCCGATTTCTTTCACAGCTAACAAATATCCGCCCGGATTGCCTCGAACGTCAATTACCAGACCGCCAATCCCCTTCTGCTCGAGAGCAGCCAGCTGTTCTTTGAAGTGTTTAGCCGTGTCTGTAGAGAATTGGGTAATGTTGATCAACCCTACTTTAACACCGTTCTTCTCGATAATCTGACTGTTTACCGTCTCAATCGGGATATCGTCACGCACACACACGATGGTAAGAGGCTCTGGCACCCCGGCTCTCACTACTTTGAGAACCGCCTTCGTTCCTTTTGGACCACGAATCTTCGTCACTGCCTGATGCAGGTCCAATCCTTCAAGGGATTCATCATTTACGCTCAAAATTTGGTCGTTTGGCCGCAGCCCTGCACGCTCCGCTGGAGAGTTTTTGAATGGCGAAACAACCGTTACCCGACCATTTTGCATCGTTACCTCTGTCCCGATCCCTTGGAAAGTCGAGTGTAGGGTAGATGTGAACTCCTCAGCAGAACGAGGGTCCATATAATCACTGTACGGATCTTCTAGCGACCCGACCATTCCGCCAATTGCACCCTCTACTAACTGCTCGTTGGTGACATTTTGGATGTAATCTTTCTTGATTGCTGAAAACGCCTCGTACAGCTTCTGGAACTCTTTCGGATAATCTCCGCTCCCAGAAAACAGCGCCATGCTGGATGCTGTTAAAGCACCACCTTGACTCGAACTGGCGCTAGCCGATGTCTTCATGATCGCCATCGTAATAAAACTACTGGCTACCATCGAGATGAGTACAAGCGCGATTACGGTACGTCCTTTCCATCTCACTGTTACGTCACCATCCTTTGTGCTACCGGAAAAAGATATGCTGCTAGTGTATGCATGTTCCGATCACAATATTTGTCTGGTCGCACGAGGGTCTACTTCAAGTACGGCATTGGATTAACTGCTACGTCGTTTTTATAGACGGTAAAGTGTACGTGATTTCCGGTTGAGCGACCTGTTGATCCTACCTCTGCGATCTTTTGACCTCTCGATACGGATTGCCCAACAGAAACCTTGATACCTCCCTCGCGAATATGACCGTACAGAGTGGTATATTCCGCGTTATGCTTGATCATTACTGTATTCCCGAAGCCGCCGTTATATCCTGCAAAGAGAACGATTCCGTCAGCCGCAGCCAAAATTGGCGTTCCCTTCCGTGCTGCCATATCTACACCATTATGCCCAGCCGAGCGGCCTGTAAACGGGTCTGACCGCATTCCGAAGCCCGAAGTGAAGCGAAATTGTCCGCTTGCAACAGGCAAGGCAAACTTCCCACCCTTGTACCCTGTACTGGATGCGCTCATTGCACGTACTCGCTCCGCGTATTTGGCTGACTCTTGTTTGGTGATAGTCAAAAGCTCCTGTCCATACTGCTCCAAATCC
This sequence comes from Brevibacillus sp. AF8, assembly GCF_021270385.1. Lineage (NCBI taxonomy): Bacteria > Bacillati > Bacillota > Bacilli > Caryophanales > Paenibacillaceae > Brevibacillus > Brevibacillus sp. AF8. The sequence continues at coordinate 21,176 of NZ_JAGQDN010000025.1, forward strand.
ACTTCAAGAGCAGATTCTTTCTTTTCCAGTTCAGCCTTGACCACCATACTTTGCTTGTACTGCTTGTCCAATTCGACTTTGAGCTCCTCAGCCTCATCGAACATCCCGGCGTACACAGTCAGTTGATGATCAATTTCTTTCTTTTTAGTCTCGATGGTTTCCTTATCGCGAATGTTATCCTCTAAAATACGCGTGTCCTGCTCTAAAATAAGCTGCAAGGCCTGCATACGCGTCAAAAAGTCCCCAAAGTCAGAGGAACCGAGAAGGACATCCAAATAGGAGACCGTACCGCGTTCATACATGGAAGTCACACGTGTTCTGAGCAAGGCATCCCTTTTCGCTACGCGATCTTTTGCCTCATCCAGTTTATCCTGCGCGTTTGCTGCTTTTTCCTTGGTTTCATCCATTTGCTGCTCAAGCTTGTCCAGCTTTTTCTGTGTATCGTTGCGACGCAAATCGATTTGCATCAATTGCGTTTCCAAGCCCTTTTTCTCTTTTTGCACGACATTGATCTGTTCTTCTGTCTTCTTCATTTGCTGCTGCTGGCTTTTCTTCTTCTTTTGGATCTCTTTTAGCTCTCGATTAATCTTGTCCAAAGAGGCCTTACTAGGCGCTGCCAAGCTCACATTTGTCGGGAGCACAGTACCGACTACAAGCCCAGTGATTACGAGTGCTAGCAGGATTCTCTTTCTCATGATACTCCTCCCACGCTCTTCAAATTATTAAACTCGCAAGAAGCGACGTACGGACACCAAGCTTCCCCAAATCCCGATGAATGCACCAATCGCCAGCAAAGCCAACGCCACTTGATACACGAGCGGGAATAGCGGCAACAGTTTAAACAGTTGGGAAGCTTCAAAACTGGAGTGAATGGCATCCAGGAGGTAGTAATAGCCAACCATTAGCATAATGGTCGGAATCAATGCCCCTGCCACACCCATCATGAGCCCTTCCACAAAGAATGGCCAACGGATAAACCAGTTCGTGGCACCAACGAGCTTCATGATTTCAATCTCTCTGCGACGTGCCACAATTGTCAGCTTAATCGTGTTGGCAATCAAGAACATCGCTGTAAAACCAAGTCCAATAATAAAGGCAATCCCGACATTACGGACTGCTCCTGTCAAGGAAAACAGCTTTTCCACAGTGCCTTCCCCATAGGTTAGGCTTTTGACATACTGGATATTTTTAATTTGAGCGGCAACAGCAGCAGTGTCTTGCGGTTGCTTCGTTTTTACGGTAAACGCATCCGGAAGAGGGTTGCTTTCCTCCAATCCTTCGAACAAATACGCTTTTTCACCAAGGCTCTCTTTAAATTGCTTCAGCCCTTCGTCTTTCGGAACAAATGAAACAGACTCTACTTGCGGAAGTTTCTTGATGTTGTTCTCAACCTGTGTGATGTTTTCTTTTGTCGCCAGCAAGTCCATGAAGACCCGAATTTCTACTTGCTTTTCCACGGACTGCGCAAAGTAATTGACGTTCATCGCCAGAATGAGGAAAACGCCCAAGATAAAGAGGGTAATGGTCACGGCACTAATTGAAGCGAACGACATCCAGCCGTTCCGCCCGAGGTTTTTGACCCCTTCACGGACATGGCGCCCCAGCGTCCTAATCTTCATAACCATATTCCCCTCTCTGCTCATCACGGGCAATTTGGCCTGCTTCGATCGCAACCACCCGTTTTCTCATGGTGTTTACAATTTCCCTATTGTGGGTAGCCATAACGACTGTCGTTCCACGTTGATTAATTTCTTCAAACAGCTTCATGATTTCCCAAGAGGTCTCTGGGTCCAGGTTCCCCGTCGGTTCGTCCGCGATTATAATTCCCGGACTATTCACCAATGCGCGCGCCAAGGCAACACGTTGCTGCTCACCACCGGACAGCTCGTTTGGCAGCATTTTGGCTTTATGCTTGAGCTTTACGAGACCCAAAACATCCATCACGCGCGGCTTGATTTGTTTCGGATTGCTCTCGATTACTTCCATCGCAAATGCGACGTTTTCGAAAACGGTTAACGTCGGCAGCAGCTTGAAGTCTTGAAACACGACACCGATACTGCGACGGACTAATGGAATTTGGCGCTCTTTGATTCTGCTGACATTGAAGCCACCCAAAAAGATTTGTCCTTTCGTCGGCTTCTCTTCACGGTACATCAATTTGATAAACGTAGATTTACCCGCACCACTGGGGCCTACTACGTACACAAATTCACCTTTCTCAATCCGAATGTTGATACCTTTCAAAGCATTCGTTCCATTCGGGTATGTTTTCCATACATCGAACATTTCGATCAAGCCAATCACATCCTACTTCGTCAGATCCTTGTCTATGTATCTTGATCCTGAATTTTAAAGTAAAAATCGACAAAACCCCTCTACCCTCTAGCAACCGCTGCTATACCTTGTTGAAAAACAGCGTGATTTCCCATCTTATCCATTATACCACCACGATTCACGGATGGTATCCACTAAATCTCTCATTTCTTGTCGAAACAGCTTCGATTGTTAACAACTGTCACGAATTTGAGAGAAAATAAGACTGCACATTCCCAACTAGCATCATGGAAAACAGTTGGCTACAATGAGTGTGACAAGAGGGCATCATAAAAAAGGAGCTGGTTATAACGTGGAAAATTTTGTTTACCATAACCCGACACAGCTGATTTTTGGACGGGGTCAATTGGCCCAGCTCGAGGAAAAAGCAAGACAGCTAGGTCCCACTGTTCTTTTGGTATATGGTGGTGGCAGTATAAAGCGAACTGGTCTCTACGACAAAGTTATTTCTCTCCTGCAGTCTGCGGGCTGCCGCGTGCATGATTTGCCGGGGGTGGAGCCAAATCCACGTCTGAGTACCGTGAACAAAGGAATTGAATTATGCCGTCAAGAGGGCGTCAATTGGATACTTGCTGTAGGTGGTGGCAGTGTAATCGACGCGGCCAAAGCAGTCGCGATTGGTGTGCCTTACGAGGGAGATGTATGGGATTTTTATACGCGTAAAGCGGTCGCACAAGAGGCTTTGCCCCTCGGTACCGTACTGACACTTGCTGCTACTGGTTCTGAAATGAACCGGGGAAGTGTCGTCACCAATTGGGAGACACAAGAAAAGCATGGGGCTGGCACGACGTTTCCTGCGTTTTCGATTTTAGATCCAGAGCATACGTTCAGCGTGCCTCGAGACCAAACGATCTACGGAATCAGCGACATTTTGTCCCATGTATTCGAGCAGTACTTCACGCATACAACCGAAATTCCATTGCAAACACGTTTTGCCGAGTCGATCATGAAAACCGTCATCGAAAATGCAGAACGCGTCCTCGCCAATCCGGAAGACTACGATGCGCGGGCCAACATTATGTACTGCGGAACAATGGCATTGAACGGCACTCTCCCGGTTGGTGTCACAACAGATTGGGCAACCCACTCCATTGAGCATGCTGTGAGTGCTGTTTACGACATCCCGCATGGTGGCGGTCTGGCGATCATCTTCTCGAAATGGATGCGCTATGTGTACCGTGAAAACGTCGCTCGCTTTGTGCGGTTCGCGACAGAAGTATGGAATGTCGATCCTTCCGACAAGACAGACGATGAGATCGCTTTGGAAGGGATTGCCGCTACAGAAGCTTTCTTTGAGCGCATCGGTGCCCCTACTCGCTTGGCTGATTACGGTATCACCGACGAGCATTTGCAGCTCATGGCCGAAAAAGCTACTCCGTTTGGACCGATTGGTCAGTTTAAAACGTTGACGAGTGATGACGTGGCACAGATTCTTCGATTAAGTTTGTAAATCTAGTTTCATTTTTCGGTTTTAAAAATATATAAAGAAGCCTTAGTCCAGTATAAGACGGAACTAAGGCTTCTCTTATATTTTCTATGTTTATCACTATCTACTTGGATATTTTTCTTCTATTGAAGATATCACCCAATTTCTGGGATTTCGCTGATCCTGGTTAATTTTCTCTTTCTTAACATACGAAACTAATTTCATCTTAACAAAATTCCCATTTCCTTCTTCCCTCTGAAAAAGAATATATACCTCTGATAGATTTGATGTGGTCAACACCAATGGAACAAGATCACCTGGTTTTCGTACACTATTAAGCGCATTAGTTAAATCTTCGGAAAAATAGGTACTCTCCGGATCCTGCAGATTCATAGTTATATGATCGCTATCAAACCAATCAAATTTTTCAAGACCATCCATATTCAACGCGAAAGTATTGATTGCATTTTGCCAAGATTGCTCAAGCATATCATTAATTTCTTTGGATCGCTTGTCCCTCATATACGTCTTTTTTTCTTGTGTAATGAAAGTTTCTTCTGCGCTCAAAGAATTTACATGGATGAAAATTAATGACGTAACCGCAGCAAGAGTAATACATATAGAAAGAGTGAATATATTCCACCCTAATAATTTTTCCTTTTCCATATCTCTATTTCATAAAGTTTACCCTTTAGTAGTGGTCGTCTTTGTTTTTCCTGCTGCGTCCCAAATTTTGTGGTTAGACTTTGCAGTATATTTTCCTTTTCCGTAAGTTACATCAACTTGAGCTTCTGCCCATTCCCCTTCTCTTTCATCTACAGCACTATCTTGAAACTTACCATCTTTATAAATCTCTACATAGACCTTTGCCTTAACTGTATCGGAATTCCCTTCTGTTCTTCCTAGTGCACTCATATATTTGTCATCATATGTTGCTGATACTACCGTAAAAGTTTGACTCGATTTAAACCCTAAGGCAGCAAATGCAACTGAAGATACCGCAGTAACAGCAAATAGAGAGGCAGTAACTGTCAAAAACAATTTTCTTTTCATTTAATTCTCTCCTTTTTACATTTTTTACCTCAATTTATATTTTATATTATATTCCAATTATTGTAAAACCGTTATTTTCCAACACCACTCTATTACATATAATTCTCGCCTGTAAGACGACACAAAAAACCGTGCTCCCTTAAGGAGTGCGGCTTTCTTTTTACATCATCAGTTTTGATTCAGCCATTTTTTCCGAATTAGATCTCCGCATAACAGCACCAACGGTACAATGATGCTATAGGTAAAATCATAAAACGGCCAGTACTTCGCAATGATGTCCCCAAAGACGACAATATTGGGCGAGAAAATCGTAGACATCACCATGAGCAAAACGATGTACGGGAAGATTAGAACCTTGAAGTTGTCGATTCGAAAGACGTGGCGGATTCCCAAATGAAAAAACAGGCAGTACAGCGTAATTTTGACGCTCACCGCGATAAACCAGATCACCGCGATAATTGCCTCCAGCCGCTGAATGAAATCCCCGAGCTTCAGCTGTTTGATGAGAACATAGGTCGGATAAAAATGCCGCGCAGTCTGATCTGCCCCCAAAACAAGGATGCACATCACCATGATGATTAACAGCACAATTCCCCCTAGCAACGTCCCCAGAAAAAAAGCTCTCATCCGTTTTTGGATGGGCGAGACAAACGGAAGAACTGCCATAAAAATGACCAGCTCTGAAAAAGGAAAGGCGAATGCCGCAGTAGATCCCTGCAAAATAGGCTTCCACCCATTTTCAAAAACAGGTTGAATTCTCGACATTTCCGCCTGTGGCAGCAGGGTAATCATGAGTAACCCAAAAAAGAAAAAGAACCAGACAAAATAGATTTCTGCCGATTCTGCGACTGTTTGCAGTCCCAAACGCACACCAAACATAATCACAATGACAAACAATAGCTGTATCGCGAATCTTGGAGTCGAAACTAATAGATGCGTACCAACAAAGTCCCCAATCTCCATGACATGCGCCCCTGCTGAAAACAAGGTATAGCTAATAAACGAGAGTGTAATGATGGTTCCCAGTACTCTCCCGACAGTTTGATCAACGAAGGTGAAAAAGCTTTGATTCCGATACAGCTTCCCCACAGCTATGAGTAAGACAATATTGAGCAGTCCCACCAAAAGCCCGATCAGGACGGATATCCACGCATCCTGTTTAGCGAGTGCAGCCGTCATGCCAGGCAGGACGAGAACCGAGTCCCCAATGGTAACAAGGGTGACGAGCATCAATAGTTGACGGGGACTGATCTTATAGCTCTCTTGCATGATTGCTCCCTGCTCTCTTTAGGCCTTCGATCCTTTTGTACAATTATTTCCCCCATGATTCGGCGCTAAACACATAGGCATTTCATGCTACGATAAAGAAATATATGTAAATTCCGAATTGGACTGGAGGACTGCAACCATGTATAGAGTAAAAAAGCAGGATGTGATTTATGCCATGTCTCCTGAGAATCGGCCGGTCTTGAAGGTGGAAGCAGGCAGTACCGTAACGTTTGAAACCTGCGATTGCTTCGAGGACCAAATCCAATCGGCTGACACCGTGTTTCAAGAGCTTGATTGGAATCGGATCAACCCTGCTTCCGGCCCTATTTATATAGAAGGAACAGAACCAGGCGATATTTTGGTTGTTCATATTCAGAAAATTGAGATTAAAAATCAAGGCGTAATGGTTACTGGGCCAGAACTGGGTGTAATGGGATTCGCCCTGCAAGAAAATGTGATCAAAATGATACCGATACAAGATGGAAAAGCTGTCTTGTCAGACAAGCTTCAAGTTCCGATCAATCCCATGATTGGCGTAATTGGAACAGCTCCTGCCAAAGAAACCATTTCATGCGGTACGCCTGGCGATCACGGCGGCAACATGGACTGCAAGCAAATGCGGGAAGGTACTACATTGCTTTTACCCGTAAATGTTCCTGGCGCATTATTTGCCCTGGGTGACCTCCATGCTGCAATGGCTGACGGTGAAGTAGCTGTATGTGGTGTGGAAATCGCAGGGGAAGTAACCGTAAAGCTCGATGTGATAAAAGGAAAACAGTGGCCGTTACCGATGGCAGTCAACCAAGAGCACCTGATCACGATTGCGTCGGAAAAAGAGCTGGACAAGGCTGCGGATCGAGCGGTCATCAACATGGTACAATTTCTACACGAAGAGCTGGGCGTAGAAAAGGCCGAAGCCACCTTCCTGCTCTCCGCTGCGGGCGATTTGCGTATCTGTCAGGTCGTCGATCCCTTAAAGACAGCCCGCATGGAGCTGCCTCTTGCATACGCAACCGCAGTAGGCTTTGATTCGAAAATAGTCGGTAGATAAGGATAGAACGCAAAAAAACCCCAAAGCTTTGGGGTTTTTGTTCTTCATTCATGTACGTTTTTATGCAGGTGAACCGACATCGATCAAGGATTCGATCATGACCTTTTGACTGTTTTTGTCCACCCAAGCATGTGTTTCTACCAGTTGCTTGCGGTACCAATCTATTTGGACTTCTACCTGATTACGAGCGGTCCCACCCAGCACGTTGCGTGCATTGACGACGGTCTCAACAGCTAGAGCGTCATACACATCTGCCCCAATAGCCTCTGAGAAGCTCTGGAATTCTTCCAAGGTCAAATCGAGAAGATATTTTTGCTGCTCGATGCAGTACAAGACAGTTCTTCCTACGACTTCATGCGCCTGACGGAACGGCATGTCTTTGCGAACCAAGTAATCTGCCAAGTCTGTCGCATTGGAAAAATCGTTGGTAACTGCTTGACGCATGCGATCTGCTTTGACTTGCATCGTCTTCATCATCGGCGTGAGCAACGCTAGTGCACCATGAATGGTAGCTACCGTATCGAACATGCCTTCTTTATCTTCTTGCATGTCCTTATTGTAAGCCAGCGGCAATCCTTTCAATACGGTCAACAATCCAAACAGATTGCCGTAAACACGCCCTGTTTTTCCGCGAACCAGCTCTGCTACATCAGGATTTTTCTTTTGCGGCATGATACTGGACCCCGTGCAAAATGCATCGTCTAGCTCTACAAAGGAGAATTCCTGACTGCTCCAGATGACGAGTTCTTCGCACAGACGGGAAAGATGGGTCATGACCAAAGAAGCGTCTGCCAAAAATTCGACGATGAAATCGCGATCACTCACTGCATCCATGCTGTTTTGATAGATTCCGTCAAATTGCAGCAATTCCGCTACAAATGTGCGGTCGATCGGGAATGTCGTACCTGCGAGGGCACCTGCTCCAAGCGGCAGCACATTCACACGCTTCCAAGTCTCGGTCATCCGTTCGATATCGCGTTGCAGCATGGACACATACGCCATCAAGTGATAACCAAACAATACCGGTTGCGCACGTTGCAAATGTGTATACCCGGGCATGACGGTATCGAGATGCTGGCTGGCTTGCTCAAGCAATGCTTCTTGCAAATACATCGCCAATTGGATAATCTCCATCAGCTTTTCTCTGAGGTACAGGTGCATATCCAACGCAACCTGATCATTGCGGCTGCGGCCGGTGTGGAGTTTGCCCCCCACCGGACCGATCTCTTCAATCAGCATCTTTTCAATATTCATATGCACATCTTCGTGCGCAACGAGAAACTCAGCTTGCCCGCGCTCAATTTTCTCTTTTACTTTTTTCAAGCCAGCGATGATCTGTCTTACTTCCTCCATCGGCAGGATGCCGCACTTGCCCAACATGGCAACATGAGCCAGGCTTCCGACGATGTCCTGTCGCCACATTTTCTGGTCGAAAGAAATAGAAGCAGTATACTCTTCTACGAGTTGATTCGTCGGCTTCGTGAAGCGTCCTCCCCAGAGTTTCATTGCTTGATCGCATCCTTTTCATCCAAAATCTTAATGGCTGTGTTTTTATTTTCGTGCAGTACACCCTCGTTCACCTGTGCATATACCTTTGTAGGAAGACCCCACAGCTTGATGAAACCGAGTGCTGCTTTGTGGTCGAATTGGTCACCTGCATTGTAAGTCGCCAGCTCATGGCTGTAGAGAGACGATGCAGAGGTACGGCCTACAACAATCGCATGTCCTTTGTGCAGCTTCACGCGTACGACACCCGTTACGTGTTTTTGCGTTTCTTCAATAAATGCCTGGACAGCATTACGAATTGGCGAATACCAGAGACCCTCGTAAATCACTTGCGCCAGTTTTTGCTCGACAATCGGTTTGAATTGAGCGACCTCACGAGGTTGGGTCAAGAATTCCAGCTCACGGTGCGCCAAAATCAAAGTAGTCGCCGCCGGTGTCTCGTAAACTTCACGAGATTTGATGCCCACCAAACGGTTTTCCACATGGTCGATACGGCCTACACCATGATTTCCAGCAATTTTGTTCAGCTTGAGAATCAACTCAGCCAGTGGGAGCTCTTCGCCGTTCAATGCAGTTGGCTTCCCTTGTACGAAAGTGATTTCAATTTCTTCTGCTTCGTCTGGTGCATCCGTGATCGACTTCGTCAGATCGTATGCACCTTCTGGAGGAGCAGCCCAAGGATCTTCCAGAACACCGCACTCGCAGCTCCTGCCCCACAGATTTTGGTCAATGCTGTATGGATTGTCCAGATCGATTGGGATCGGGATATTGTTCTTTTTCGCATATTCGATCTCTTCGTCACGCGTCCAGCCCCATTCACGAACCGGCGCAACGATTTTGATATCCGGGTTCAGCGCTGTGAAGGAAACATCAAAGCGCACCTGGTCGTTTCCTTTTCCTGTGCAACCGTGCGCGACAGCTACCGCGCCTTCTTTTTCCGCGATTTCAACCAGCACGCGCGAAATCAGGTAACGCGACAGTGCAGACACCAATGGATATTTGCCTTCGTACATCGCGTTTGCCTTCAGGGCTGGCAATACGAATTCCTCTGCGAATGCATCTTTGGCATCCACTACGATTGATTTCAATGCCCCTACCTGCAATGCTTTTTTCTGTACGAAATCGAGGTCTTTCCCTTCCCCTACATCCAATGCAACTGCAATGACATCGTAGTTATACGTATCTTGCAACCATTTAATTGCTACCGATGTATCTAAACCGCCTGAATAGGCCAACACAATTTTTTCTTTTGCCATCATTCTCTCTCCCCGTTTCAAAGTTTCTCTTATGCGAGTAATTATACAAACGAACTAATAAAAATACAACTATTTTTCTTGTATATTTCTTGTGAATTCGCAGACAAAAACGGAGATGCAGAGAAATTATGCACTTCTCGTATAAAGCTTATCTTGTTTTTATGCATGCTCATCATCTGTTTATGCATAAACGTTTGCGTGATAAAAGGGAAACTTATCCAGGGTAGCGAATGAGTGAAAGGAGGAATTCCATAGGAGAAGGCTCTTGGAGGGATTATGAAAACAATTTATTTGGTCCGTCATTGTCAGGCTGCTGGCCAAGAACCCGATGCCCAGCTCACGGAAAAGGGAGAAGTACAAGCTCGGGAGCTTGCCACCTTCTTCGCAGGTTCCCCCGTTGATCGAATCATTTCGAGTCCGTATCATCGGGCGGTTGCCACCATCCAACCACTTGCACAGGAACGCGGAATCGTGATTGAAGAAGATACCCGTTTGGTCGAGCGCGTTCTTAGCGGAGTACCACGTGAGGATTGGTTCGAGCGACTGCGCGATACGTTCGATGATCTGACTCTTGAATTCGAAGGTGGCGAATCCAGTCTTACTGCTATAAATCGGGCAAATTCGTTGCTCACTGAGATTTTGGCAGACGAGCATAAAGATATTGTGCTTGTCAGCCACGGATGCCTGCTGGCCTTGCTCATGAAATCAATAGATGACCGCTTTGGCTTTCACGATTGGGAGAAATTAAGCAATCCAGATGTCTTCAAACTTACCTGCCATTTAGAATCCAGAGAGATCGTCCGCATATGGTCGTAAACGAATAAAAACAGTTACAAGGGGCAGCTCATCTGATTGCCTCCTGTAACTGTTTTTGTGGGATGGACTCTATTCCGATAATGCTCTGTAATTCTTCGCACGGCAGTCGCTGAACGATTCTGATAAAATGCTCCGCCAATATCGGATCAAATTGGGTACCAGAACCCCGTCTGATTTCTTGAAGCGCTTCCTCCACGGGCAATCCTTTTCGATAAGGCCTGTCCGCAACCATCGCATCGAAAGCATCAGAAATGGCTAAAATTCTCGCCATCAGCGGAATCTCATCCCCGGCTAAACCATCCGGATATCCCCTGCCATCTATACGCTCATGATGGGAGCGAATCGCAGGAAGCAATTCATTGAACATCCCTGCTTGCAAAATGATCTCGTAGCCAATGACCGTGTGCTGCTTGATCTTGTCATACTCTTCGGGAGTGAGCTTTCCTTTTTTATTAAGAATTTCGTCTTCGATACCGATTTTTCCAATGTCGTGCAGGATTCCCCCGATATAAACATCCTCCACTTTTCGTTCGGCCAAACCAATATCTCTCGCAATTTCTCTTCCCCAGTAAGCTACACGCTGAGAATGTCCACTTGTGTATCGATCTCGTGCGTCAATGGAAGCAGCCATCGTCGTTAAGAAGTTGTGATTGAATGATTTGACCTCTTCTACTTTTTGCTGAAGCCTTTGAAGATTGTCATAGTAATGATGAAATACGTAGCTGATCGTAATAAACGCAATCATCATAGGAATTAGTGTTAACGGACCATATAACTCTACTAATCGTGAACCTACCCCGGCAAGAATCAAAAGCAACAAGTAAGTCGAGGTAAAGCCTTTTGCCATCATCTTTACGGTTCGCGCCCAGGTCATTTGATGAAAATAGGAGATACCCAATCCACATAAAGTCAGGTTCACAAACCAATACACAACAGCCAAAAACAAATCGCTAATAATGGGAGAAACAGTTCCAAAGCCCTCGATCCAATCCTTCAAAAACGCTACTGTCCATATAGTCATTAACAATTGCCCAATGTTAATAATTGCTTTTAGCGGATTGAACCTTACCAGGAAAGCAATGATTAAAGATTCAATAACAGCAGCCCATACTCCGACCCAAACTCCGTACAACAAGATACCCGAAAAGATGACAGCATTGTTCACTGTTAAAATCGTATTAGATATACGCACGGGAGCAAAACAGGAAAAAATGGTCAGGAGGGTGTAGGTAGATATTACCCCCCAATGCTCACGAGCAGCCCATTCCGATGAAGATGTGTAAAAAATATAGATTGCTGCAATGACAAAGCCAACCTTGACAACAATCCCTTTTATCCAAACCGCAAAATCAGTTTTTTGTCGCATAACTTTTACCTTCGCGAAGTTGTAGTAATGAAATCGGTTTATTCATCAATCGCTGAACAAGTAAAAAGGCACCTAACATAATAAAAATATCGCCGATGCTAATAATCCGAGGAATGAAAGATGGCATGTAAATGACATCCGTCAAAAACGGAAAATTTGAACTTTCCGTCAATACACTATGCTTGAAATTCGTTCCGTTTATAACTGGCTCTAAATCATAAGGGAGCTTTGCTGCTTGAACTAAATCGATTGGCATTTTTCCATTGTTAGACCAAATTGCAATCGCATTCAGAAACCAGCCGATTAAAAAAATCCGCATATCTTCAAATTCTCGATTAAAAACGAGGAAGGCCAAAATAAACACATACGCGATCGATATGAAAATGCCACCGATCGTAGGGAAGAAGGCTGCACAAGCCTGCAGCAATATGGTAACGATAAGAAGTTTCTTTTGGTTGAACTTAGGTAATTCTTTGATTCTTCCCCCTCGCAGCAATGCTACGAGAAAAGATAGGGCAATTACATCCAATAGCATGTTGTTTCCTCCAAGCTTGAAGAAAAAACACCACTCAGCCAAGCGGTGTTTGTTTCTCCAATACGCTTATTTATCCAATATGGAAGTTTGCAGAAGTAGCTGCTACGATTGCTACCACCATCATAATTGCCGCGAACCATTTTTTCATTTTCTTTTCCCCCCTTTAGGCATAGTGGAGAAAGCTGGCTTCGCTACTGTCCGTGATGCAGAGGCCAAGCGACCAAGTACAGCCCCTGCTCCCCTTTCCTTTTCCATTACGAAAAAGGTTGGATTCGCTACTGGCTCCATACGGACCAAGCGACCAGATACAGTCCGTACTTCTTCGCTTCTTTCCTACCTTTATTTTACACATAAGTGACAAAATTCGGCAATCATAGATTCATAGTCTATTGGATTTAATTCCGGCTAGTTCTATTTAACTAGAACTATGTTCACACCAGCGCCGCCAAAATCGCCTTTTGTGCGTGCAATCTATTTTCAGCCTGATCAAAAATGACAGAGCGCGATCCTTCGATAACCCCGGTCGTCACTTCCTCCCCACGATGTGCAGGCAAGCAGTGCAAGAAGAGATAATCACGATCTGCCGCTGCTACCAATTTTTCATTCACTTGATAGTCGGCAAATGCTTTCAATCGTACCTCATTTTCTTCTTCAAAACCCATACTAGTCCAAACGTCCGTGTATACAGCATCTGCCCCCATGACAGCCTCTATCGGATCGGTGGTCACCATCATTTTTCCACCGCTTTGTTTCGCGTACCCCGTAGCTTTTGCGACAATGGTTGCATCCATTTCGTAGCCTACCGGAGTTGCTACCCGCACATCCAGACCTAGCAGAGCTGCGCCCAGCACCAGTGAATTCGCCACGTTGTTTCCGTCTCCTACATAAGCGAGCTTGACTCCTTTCAGCTTGCCTTTATGCTCCCAGATCGTCAGCAGATCAGCCAAAGCCTGACAAGGATGGTACAGATCGGTCAAGCCATTGATAATAGGAATCGACGCGTGCTCGGCAAGCTCTTCTACATAGGAGTGGGAAAAGGTGCGAATCATGATGGCATCCACGTACCGAGAGAGAACTTTTGCTGTGTCGCTGATCGGCTCCCCACGTCCGAGCTGGAGCTCTTTTCCGCTCATGAACATTCCCAAGCCGCCCAACTGATGCATCCCTACTTCAAAGGAGACGCGGGTGCGGGTTGAAGCCTTGTCAAAGATCATCCCCAACGTCTTGCCTTGCAAAGGCTGGAATGGCTGTCCCAGCTTTTGCAATTGCTTGACGTGAGCAGACAGATGGAGCAGCTCCATCAATTCTTCTCCATTGAATTCATCGACGCGCAAGAAATCTTTTCCTTTATGCTTTTGTAACGGCAAGTTTTGAAAGTGTTCCAATATCTTCACTGGCTGCATGCGAGCCACCTCTTTTCTTCATAATAGACTTCACGTATAACTCGAACGTATCGACAGCGGAGAACAATGGCACACCTTGTTGTACCATCCGGCTTCGCAGAGCAAATCCGGTCCGGCCATGACGATTGCCTTTCGTCGCAGTAACGAGTGCAAAGGCCGCTTGTTCCTCTTGCAACAGATCGATCCACGCTGCTTCATCTGCAACGATATGCTTCACGACAATTCCTTCGTTTTTCAGCCACTCGGCCGTTCCCGGAGTCGCCGCCAGATTGGCACCGTCAGCTTGTATTTGTCCGATTGACTCTCTCACGCCGCCCTGCTTATCTCCATCTGCCAAAGAAATCATGACCAACTGACCTTTTTGCCAGTCGCCGTACAAATTGTCTTTGAAAGCAAAGGCTTTGCCTGCAGCCTCTTCAAAAGAATGACCCAAGCCGAGAACTTCGCCCGTCGATTTCATCTCTGGACCTAGTACCGGGTCTACGCCGTTCAACTTGATCGTGGAGAAAACTGGCGCCTTGACGACGGCAAACGGAATCTCTGGCAAAAGCCCTGTACCGTAGCCCATCTCCGACAGCTTCTCACCCAATTGTGCACGAACCGCCAATTGAACCATCGGGATACCAGTCACTTTGCTCGTAATCGGTACTGTCCGTGAAGCACGAGGATTTACCTCCAGTACATAAACCGTTTCGCCATCAATGACGAACTGAATATTGATTAACCCGACCGCTTCCATTTCCTTCGCGATTGCTTCTGTATAGCTCGCGATTTTGTGCTTGATGTCATCCGTCAGCTGAGGAGCCGGGAACAAGGCTACACTGTCGCCTGAGTGGATGCCCGCTCTCTCCACATGCTGGAAGATCCCTGGGATGATGACAGAATGTCCGTCGCATACCGCATCTACTTCTGCTTCCTTGCCTGGAACGTATTTATCCACGAGGAGTGGGAAAAACATGCTCATGTCCGGATGGCTCAACCAGTCGTGAATGGTAGCCTGCAGCTCGTCGATATTGTGGACAACGACCATACCTTGCCCGCCGATGACATACGAAGGTCGCATCAAAACAGGGAAGCCGATTTCCTCCGCGATCGCGGTTGCATCCTCCAAGGACGATACTCCTTTTCCGGGAATATGCGGAATGTCCAGCTTGCGCAGCATGGCGTAGAACAGCTCGCGGTCCTCCGCGCGTTCAATGGCTGTAAGCGATGTCCCCATTACTTTCAGCCCCGCATGCTCCAGCTTGGCTGCCAAATTGATCGCGGTTTGACCACCGAACTGAACCATGACGCCCTCCACCTGTTCGCGCTCTGCGATATGGAGCACGTCTTCTACGTGAAGCGGTTCAAAATACAGATGGTCGGCTGTTTCATAGTCAGTGCTGACCGTCTCTGGGTTGTTGTTCACAACGACTGCCGCAATACCCCTTGCCTGAAGCGCTTTGGCTGCATGCACGGAGCAATAGTCAAACTCGATTCCTTGACCAATTCGAATGGGACCTGAGCCAAGGACCAGTACTTTGCGGCCAGACAGTGACTCAACCTCATCTACTCCTTGCCAATCCGAATAGTAGTAAGGGGTTTGGGCATCAAATTCTGCCGCACAAGTATCCACAATTTTATAAGTAGGCGTAATGCCAGATTCTTGACGAAGTGATTTGATTTCGGCAGGTGTAGCGCCAACCAGTGAAGCAATGGTTTCATCGGCAAACCCGCGACGCTTTGCTTCCAACAACAGCTCTGGGGTCAATGTTTTGCTATCGTGGCAAGACAGCTCTACTTCCAAGTCCACGATTTTACGCAAGCTCCGCAAGAAAAACGGATCGACACCAGTCAGATTATGCAGCTCACTTTCTGTAAAGCCTTTACGGATCGCCTCAGCAAAAACAAACAGTCTGATATCAGTCGCTTCTTGCAAGGAATGGGCAAGCTCCTCGCGCGTCCAGGATGCCAGCTCTGGTCGAGTCAAATGTGTGCAGCCCTGTTCCAGGGAGCGGACTGCCTTCAAAAGCCCTGCTTCCAGATTGCGAGCGATCGACATGACCTCGCCAGTCGCTTTCATTTGCGTCCCCAGCTTGCGGTCTGCCAGCGGGAATTTGTCAAACGGGAAGCGTGGGATTTTGACCACGATGTAGTCCAACGCTGGTTCAAAGCTAGCGTACGTATAGCCCGTGATTGGATTTAACACCTCATCCAGCCCGTAGCCCAATGCGAGTTTGGCGGCGATCCGCGCGATTGGATAGCCTGTCGCTTTGGAAGCCAACGCACTTGAACGGCTTACACGAGGATTTACCTCGATCAGCACATACCGATCGGAATTCGGATCGAGCGCAAATTGTATATTGCAACCGCCCACTACCCCAAGCGAACGAATCACTTTCGTTGATACGCTGCGCAGCATTTGGTACTGACGATCTGTCAGCGTCTGAGAAGGTGCAACGACAATACTGTCTCCCGTATGAATACCTACCGGGTCCAAATTTTCCATATTGCACACGATTATGCAGGTATCATTTGCGTCCCGCATGACCTCGTATTCGATTTCCTTCCAGCCTTTTACACTGCGCTCAATCAGTACCTGACCGATTGGACTAGCCGCAATACCACCTGCTGCAACCTTTCGCAAGGACGCTTCATCCCCCGCGATCCCGCCACCTGCTCCTCCGAGCGTATAAGCAGGGCGCACAATCACGGGATAGCCGATTGTATTCGCAAACTCGATGGCTGCTTCTACAGATTCGACTGTATCGCTCTCTGGGACAGGCTCTCCGATTTGTTGCATCAATTGCTTGAACAGCTCACGGTCTTCCCCGTTTTGAATGGCAGCCAACGGCGTACCCAACAGTTGGACGCTGTACTTTTCCAGCACCCCCGCTTCTGCCAGCGAAACAGCAAGATTAAGTCCCGTTTGGCCGCCTAACGTAGGCAAGAGACCATCGGGACGCTCTTTTGCGATAATAGCTGTCACGGATTCCACCGTGAGCGGCTCCAAATATACTTTGTCCGCTACTTGTTCGTCTGTCATGATCGTTGCCGGATTGTTATTCACCAGCACGACCTGCACGCCGGCTTCTTTTAGGGAAAGGCAAGCCTGTGCACCTGCATAATCAAACTCCGCTGCCTGCCCGATGACGATCGGACCAGAACCGATGACCAATACTTTATGAATGTTTGGCAATTTAGGCATATCTCTTCGCTCCTACTACGCGCATCGACTGCAAGAATTGGTGGAAAATGTGGGATGTATCACTCGGGCCCGGATGTGCCTCCGGATGGAACTGCACACTGAAAACAGGCAAACTAACGTGACGCATTCCTTCGACTGAACCGTCATTGACATTGCGGTAGGAAACCGTTAATTGACGTTTATCCAAAGACTCTTCCTTGACCACGTACCCGTGATTTTGTGAACTCATATATACTTTGCCAGTCATCAGATCCTTGACCGGATGATTGCTGCCGCGGTGACCGTATGCGAGCTTTTCTGTCTTGCCGCCGTACATCAGCGCCAATACTTGATGCCCCAAACAAATGCCCAACGTCGGGTACTGCTCCACGGCTTTGCGCCATTCACTGCAATACGCAAGCAAGTGCTCCGGATCGCCAGGCCCATTGGAAAACAACAAGCCGTCTGGTGCGAGAGCATTGATTTGAGCAAAACTCGTATCAAATGGAACGACTGTAACACGGCAGCCCTGCTGTAGAAGGGCATCCAAAATCGATTGCTTCATGCCGAGGTCAATCAAGACAACATGCTCGCCTGTTCCCGGATAACGCTCCACTTGTTGTCTGGATACGTTGGCAACTAATGATTTCTTGGCGTGCTTGTAGCGCAGTGACACCACTTCCTCTACCTGCATAGGCTGATCGGAAATGACACCGAATACGGTACCGTCTTGACGGACGCGCTTGGTAATCGTTCGCGTATCAATCCCTGCAAGGATCGGGAAGCCAAATGCTTCTGCGGCTTGGGCCAAAGTCATGTTTGATTCGTAATGGCTTGGCTCCGTGCATAGCTCGCTGACAATCATCCCTGTCAACGCTGGCTTGGCTGCCTCATAATCCTTTTCGTTGATCCCGTAGTTTCCGATCAAGGGATACGTGAAGGTAACAATTTGCCCAGCAAAAGAGGGATCTGTCATCACCTCTTGGTATCCCGTCATTCCTGTATGAAAAACCACTTCTCCGAATCCATTAATGGGGGCGCCATACAGCTTCCCTGTAAAAACCTCACCGCTCTCCAGCGTTAAATATCCTGTTCCTAACGATTGATTCTCTCTATCCATCTATGAAGCCACTCCTCTCCAATGGGCACCGGCCTGATCCTCTTACCGAAAATTTATGCAACCTTTTGTATTAATATACATTTGGGATTATAAAAATGCAACGAGTTTTTTGACCTCTTCCACTCGTTGCATTCTTTGCTTTTTCCTCTAAACCTTCGACAGCGCCTCGCTTAATACAGTAATGGCCTGCTTTACTTCATCGTCGGTCGTTACAAACGAAGGCAAGAGTCTCACTACTTGTGGGCCAGCCATCAGCAGAATGACACCTTTCTCCCGTGCATACGCGACTGGCTCACCAGCAGGAATCGTTAGCTCCACACCGAGAAGCAGCCCTTTTCCCCGAACCGTAACCACTTTGTCTGGATGCTCTGCCTTGAGTTTCTCCAGCTCTTTGATCAATACGCCATGGATATGGGCTACCCGCTCCAAAATCTGCTCCTCTTCCATCGTCGCAAGCGTCGCGATTCCAGCGGTTGCTGCCAATGGATTCCCGCCAAAAGTAGTGCCATGCGTACCGGGATCAAACGCTTCTGCTGCTTCTTTGGTCGCGACGACCGCTCCAATCGGGAAACCACTTCCCAAGCCTTTTGCCAATGAAATCGCATCTGGCTTCATGTCATAGTGCTGGAAGGCAAACCATGTACCCGTGCGGCCAATCCCGGTCTGTATCTCATCGATTAGCAGGAGCAATCCGTGCGCATCGCACAATTCACGCAGCCCCTTCACCCACGCCTCTTCTGCTGGATGAACGCCGCCTTCTCCCTGAACCAGCTCCAGCATGATCGCGCATGTTTTGTCTGTAATGGCTGACTTGACCGCATCAAGGTCGTTGTAAGGAACGCTGACAAATCCCTGCGGCAGTGGTCCGAATCCGTCCTTCACCTTTTCCTGTCCAGTAGCCGTCAGGGTAGCCAACGTCCGCCCATGAAAAGACTGTTTAAAGCTAATGATTTCGTAACGGTCGGTCCCTTTTATTTTTTGTGCATAGCGACGGGCGAGCTTGATCAAGCCTTCATTCGCCTCTGCTCCACTGTTGCAGAAAAAAGCCTGATCCAGCCCAGACAGACGACTCAGCTTTTCTGCCAAAATCTCTTGCTGAGGAACATGCACCAGATTCGAGCAATGCCACAACGTATCGAGCTGTTCGTGCAGCTTTGCCGTTACTTTTGGCGGAACATGCCCTAACGAGGTCACGGCAATTCCTGAGGTAAAATCGAGATATTGCTTGCCTTGATCATCCCACACCTGGTTTCCTTGTCCTTTTACCAAACTGATTGGCCATCTCGCATAGTTATTCATGAGATGCACAGGAGCTGTTGTTGTATGCATATTCATTTCCCTCCTCATTGAGCATTTTCATACGGACTGTTGTCCCGACTGCCTCCCCGGCACAAACACCGAGCAAATCTTCAGCGGTTCCCCGGCAGATGACAACCTGCTCTACGCCCTGTCCGAGAGCGTCGAGAGCTGCCTGAACCTTCGGAATCATTCCGCCAGTAATAATCTCTGTCCGAATCATTTCCTGTATCTCTTCTGCACTTGTAGCTGGCACTACTGCCTTGGTTCCGTCTGGCTGTGGCTGCATAATGCCCGGAACATCTGTCACCATGATCAGTTTTTCGGCGCTAAGTGCTGCTGCAATCGCTCCTGCGGCTACATCCGCATTGACGTTATATGTCTCTGTGCCGTCTTCACTAACAGAAAGGGGAGCAATCACCGGAACGTAGCCCCTCTCAAGAATCGTTTTCGGAATAGTCGTATCAGCCTTCTTGATTTCTCCTACCCACCCGAGTGGCTTTGACGTTTTTGTTGCCAAAAGGGTCTGACCATCGATTCCACTAACTCCCCAAGCCTTGGCTCCTGCCTGCGTCAGCCTTTTTACCAGCGCCTTGTTTATACTGCCGCATAAGACCATCTCTACGACACGCAGTGTGTCCTCGCAAGTAACACGCAGCCCATCGACAAATTGCGGAGTAATCTGAACTCGATCGAGCATACTGTTAATGGCAGGTCCGCCTCCATGGACGATGACGATCTCTTTTCCTTGCGCCTGCAGTCCGGCAATGGCCTGAAAGAAGGAGTCAGGCAACTGATCCATGGTACTTCCACCACATTTGATCACAACAATTCCTTGCATCCGCTCTCCTCCTCTACGGGTATACAGGTACGAGCGGCAAGCCCGTTTTCTCAGGCAAATCAAACATAACATTCATGTTTTGTACAGCTTGACCAGCCGCGCCCTTCATCATGTTATCAATTACCGACAGCAAGATGACACGCTTCGTGCGCTGATCAACATGGATGGCGATATCGCAGTAATTGGAGCCATGAACTTCTTTGGTACGTGGATGACTGCCTGCAGGACGTACACGCACAAAAGGCTTACCCGCATAAGCAGCTTCGTATAGCTCCTGGATTTGCGCTTGGGTGACGTCAGTTGTTAGTTGTCCGTAAGCCGTGACTAAAATCCCTCGGGTCATTGGCACCAGATGTGGCGTAAATTGAACAAGCGTCTCTTCCCCGCCCTGTTTTTGCAGCTCCTGTTCAATCTCTGGTGTATGCTGATGACTCGCAACTTTATAAGCATGGATGCTTTCATTAATCTCGCTGTAATGAACACCAAGCGATACTCCACGCCCAGCGCCGGACACACCTGATTTGGCATCAACGATCCAACTGTTAGGCTGTACCCAGCCTGTCTTTACCAGCGGAAGCAAGGCGAGGAGTGTAGCAGTGGGATAACACCCTGGATTCGCTATGAGACTGGCACCAGCCACTTGCTCTTGATTCCACTCGGTTAAACCGTAAACCGCCGCTTCTACCCATTGGGACGGAGCCGGCTCATGTTTGTACCACGTTTTGTAGACCGCACCGTTTTCCAGACGAAAATCCCCGGATAAATCAATGACCTTCACGCCTCTTTCGACCAGCTTCGGAGATAGCCCGCTACTTACTCCCGCAGGTGTAGCGAGGAAGATCAAATCGTTCACACCGCTCATGCTGTCTGCATCAATTGGTGACAATGTGGGCAAGCCGAGCCCAGCTGCATGCGGAAACGATTTTTCCAAGCTATCTCCTTCTGATGAACTTGAATACAAATTGGCAATCTCCACATGCGGATGTCCAGCCAAAAGACGGATCAACTCCGCGCCACCATACCCCGTTGCTCCAACAATCCCGACCCGAACCATGCTCTCTCCCCTTTATCCTATTCTGTATTTTTATACATGAATAATAATAAAAATCCATATAGAATACAACAGAAAAACTTTTTTACGCCCAAAGAAAAAAGCGCCCAATTGCTCGAGCGCTGGTTTGTTGCCCTGTTTATTTTTTGTCCGCTAACCATGCAGCGATGTTTTCTGCATCTTTTCCTTTGACGAGACCCGGAGGCATTGCTCCTTTTCCTTTTTCCAAAATAGCCAATATCTGTTCCTTGCTCAACTCGCTACCGATCTTTTGCAAGTTCGGTCCAACTGCCCCTTCCAATGTCTGTCCGTGGCAGGCTGAACAAGTATTTTTGAACGTGGTTTCTGCAGTTGCTGCATCATAGCTGCCGGATGGAGTCGTCGAAGGAGTTTCTGTCGCTGGTTTTTCAGTTGCCGGCGTTTCTGTCGCTGGTTGTTGGGATGGCTGTTGTGCTGGCGGCTGTGTTTGCTTGCTGGTACCACAGGCACTTAGCGAAAATGCGAGTACAGCCGCTGTTAAAACGAGTGGAATACGTTTCAAGGCTGTTCCCTCCTTTATTCGGATTTCTTCGCTAAGTATGCCTCCAACTACCACTTCTCATTCTTACTACAGCCATTTAGGATAAAGGAAATTCCAACGGACTCCATTCACGTAACTCCAACGTCCGTGCGCCTTCCACGACAACTGGATCAGCCTCAGCCAATTTGCGGGCTTCTTCCAGAGAATCCGCTTTGTAAATGACCAATCCGCCAAGCTTGTCTGTGAAGGGTCCCGCCATGAACACTTTTCCTTGCTTGTATAAATCATTGATATACGTAAGATGCGCTGGTCTTACTTGAGCATTCAGCTCTTGATTCACGATTGGCAAAAATGCGGCATACAACATGGACGGTTTCTCTCCTTTTTCATGACCTTGTTCTTTCATGAAGTATAACATAATTATGAATACGGACTTTGGTCTGGTAGGATTTTTCCTTTCTACAGCGAACGATTCAAAGGTAGCAAGTAGCAACAGAGAGGCGGATAGGTATGGACACGCAGATACAGTTATATACATCTCTCTTCCACAACAATCCTGACGCTGTTTTCATGTTCGACATGCAGGGCAGATTCACAGGCGTAAACGCTGCTGGTGAAGCATTAGTAGGATTCACCTCTCAGGAATTGCTGCGCATGCAAATTTGGGAAATTCTCGCTTCTACTGAGGGTCTCGACAATAAGAAACAACAACAAATCCTCTCTGCAGGAATCAGAAAAGATAAGCATTATCAGTTGCTACATAAAAATGGGCAGGTTGTGGATATTATCGCTTCCAGCTTTCCCATTTTTCGAAACGGCGAAATCATCAGTCGCTATTCCATTGCCAAAAACATCACGCAGCAAAAGAAAGTGGAAGAGGCTCTTCACCAGATGCAAGAGAACTTTCGGTTAATATCCGAAAACATTATGGATTTGATTTTTATAGTAAATGTGGATGGAATTATTACCTACGCGTCCCCATCTGTTCAGGCCGTTACTGGTCTCACGATTGATCAAGTGATCAATCAGCATTTTTCGATCTTGGTTCATCCTGAGCAAGTAACCAACGCCAAGAGCGATTTTGCTCAAATGATGAACCGGAAGATTACACTCGATGCCGAGTACCATTACCTGCACCCAGACGGTCGAATGTTGCTGTTCGATGTGAAAGGGACACCTGACATTTGTTCAAACGGTCATATTCTCAGCACGGTTTTTGTGGCACGTGATATTACGGAACGTCGGCAATCAGAGGAATTGCTTCGTTACTCTGACAAGCTGTCCGTTCTAGGAGAGCTTGCTGCGGGTATTGCCCATGAAATTCGCAATCCACTTACGGCCTTGAAAGGATTTATTCAACTCATGGAAGGGGACCAGTTCGCCAATCAGCAATACTTGCAAATTATGCGATCCGAAATCGACCGGATCACTT
Source organism: Brevibacillus sp. AF8 (assembly GCF_021270385.1). NCBI lineage: Bacteria > Bacillati > Bacillota > Bacilli > Caryophanales > Paenibacillaceae > Brevibacillus > Brevibacillus sp. AF8. Next base: position 44,617 of record NZ_JAGQDN010000025.1, read on the forward strand.
CGATTACCAGTGAGCTTTTGATAATGGCGAAGCCGCAAGCGTTGCGATTTGCTCCCAACGGCCTTTTGCCATTGCTTTCGTCTGTCATTAAGCTCCTGGAACCGCAAGCCCTTCTTAAAAATGTATCCATTCTCACTGATTTTCCACAAGTCACGTCCCTCATATTGTGTGAGGAATATCAAATCAAGCAAGTCTTTATAAACATCATAAAAAACGGCATGGAAGCCATGCCGTTAGGTGGAAATCTCACAATCAAGGTTGTAGAGCGTTCTTCCGATGTTATCATCCGAATCAGCGATCAAGGACAAGGTATCCCTGCTGAGCTACTTCCCCGATTAGGAGAGCTTTTTTATAGCACTAAAGAAACAGGAACTGGCCTCGGGTTAATGGTAAGCACAAAAATTATTCGCGATCACGGCGGTACAATCAACATCGAAAGCGATGTCGGCAAAGGAACCACCGTATCGATCTCCATACCAAAAGCCTTGAAGCCTACTGTTTCGTTTAACGATTAATCTGCGCGCGCAGATAAGCATCGATAAACGAATCAATCTCACCATCCATGACTGCTTGAACGTTTCCTACCTCCATATTCGTCCGGTGGTCTTTTACCAGACTGTATGGGTGGAAGACATAGGAACGAATTTGGCTGCCCCAGGCAATATCCTTTTGTTCCCCTTGAATAGCAGCCAACGTTTTCTCTTGTTCTTCCCGTTTTTTCTCAAACAGTCGTGCCGTCAGCATCTTCATCGCACGCTCCCGGTTTTTAATCTGGGAGCGTTCTGTTTGACACGTCACCACAATTCCAGAAGGCAAGTGAGTAATACGTACAGCGGAGTCAGTCGTGTTGATATGCTGACCACCCGCACCACTGGAACGATACGTATCGATTTTCAGGTCTTCAGTACGTATGTCTACCGCATTATCGTCTTCGATCTCCGGCAGGACGTTGCAAGACACAAACGATGTGTGACGACGTCCAGAGGCATCAAACGGAGATATCCGCACAAGACGATGAACCCCTTTTTCTGATTTGAGGTAACCATACGCATTGTAGCCCTTAATGAGGAGAGTGACACTTTTTACGCCGGCTTCATCGCCAGGCAAATAGTCCAATGTTTCGACCTTGAAGCCCTTCGCATCCCCCCAACGTGTATACATACGCAGAAGCATGGACGCCCAATCCTGGGACTCCGTACCGCCCGCTCCCGGATGCAGCTCCAGAATGGCGTTGTTTTTGTCGTATTCATCACTCAAAAGCAATTCCAGCTCAAAGCTCTCAAATGATTTCCGCAGCTCCTGCGTACTGTCATACAGATCTTGAATGAGAGAGGAATCCCCTTCTTCGATGACAAGTTCCAACATTACCTGGAGATCCTCGTACTGGGAATCCAGCTTGGCCATCGTCTCCACGAGGCTTTTGATTGCATTCAGTTCACTGATTGTCTTCTGCGCTGCATCGTTGTCATCCCAAAAATCGGGTGCCAGCATACGCTCTTCCAGTTCACCGATTCGTTCCTGTTTTACTGGGAGGTCAAAGAGACCCCCTGATATCCGCTAAACGCTTAGCCATACTAGACATCTCTTGTTTGATGTCCGCAATATCGATTAATGCCATGTTGCGAATCACCTTCTCTTTACGTAAGCTATGTTTTATTGTAACGTAATTTGCCGGATGCGCAAATACGGCAGCTTGTCACGTTTAGAAAAGGGACTTTGCCGCTATCTTTTTCACGTTGCCACTGGTGGTGATGGCGAGGATCTCAGGTCTCGGATTTCAAGTGGTTGTTTATTTTCCGCCTGCGGTGCAGCAACCAGATAGAGATGGGTACGCCGAGCTTCGCTTGCTTTTAGCTGGAATGCTCGTTTGATGATAGCTTGTCGCTTCCAGTTGTGTGTTTTTCGATATTTATTGGCTAGCGGACTTTCACGCGTTCGATCCACCATTCCATTCGGCGGTGCGATCAAAGCCTCATTCCAATTCGGCTCCGGAATTTCCTCCATCAGTCGCTTGTCCTCAAAGACCGGGTTTTGCGCTGAGATGACTCTCGGTAATTCGATTCCCTCCTCCTTTTCAATGAGCTGTACTTTTTTATTTTCTTTTCCTGTCTTTAGGACTGCTTTTAAAGTAACGGCAATGCGCTCCATTATATTTTTTGTTTGTATCCCCATCACGTTCACTGACGTTCTCATTTGTTCATTCCCCCGTCTTCGTGAATTTTTGGTAAAAGTGTTGTACTTACGATTCTATTTATTTTTCAGATAATTACCACCTGAATCGTTCGATCACATTTACCAGTGTTAGACAAATAGATTGTTTTTATCAGACGAGGAAGAATAGATGAGGACGAATACTGTCAAGGCATTAGGAATGGGCAAGAAAAAAACATTCCCCTCGTACCGAATTTGCCGATACGAGAAGAATGCTCTGTTATTGTTTAGTGTTTCTTGTTTTGGCGTTTGCGTTCTTGCTCCTGAGCGCGACGCTGTGCACGGTTTTTCGGATCAGCATCACCGGAGGTCTCCGGATCTGGACGATCAGATGGTCCGGAGGTTTGCAAGTTACTCGGATCGATTCCTTGACCGCGAATGACATCTTGGCGCTCCAGGTTTTGGCTGACTTCAGCCTTCATGATATACATAGCGACTTCTTCCTGAACAGCAGCCAGCATACCTTGATACATTTCGTATCCTTCGAACTGGTACTCACGAAGCGGGTCGTTTTGTGCGTAGGCGCGCAGGTGAATACCTTGACGCAACTGATCCATCGCATCGATGTGATCCATCCACTTGCTGTCGACAGCACGCAGAATGACGACTTTTTCAAACTCGCGAATCGATTCACCGATTTCTTCTTCACGCTGTTTGTATTGCTTATCGACTTCTGCTTTCAACAGCTCGAGAATTTCTTCTGCTTCCTTGCCTTTCAGCATTTTTGCCGTAATCGTTTCTTCATGGAGGAATCCATTATTGGCAGCATCGGCCAATGCTTGCAGATCCCAATCCTCAGGTACCTCTTCTTTTGGACAATGCAGAGACACTGCACGCTCCATCACTGCATAAATCATATTCAAAGCAACTTCGCTGAGGTTTTCCTGTTCCAGAATGTCTTTACGCTGTTTGTAGACAACCAGACGCTGCTGATTCATGACGTCATCGTACTGGAGAACGCCTTTACGTGCATCGAAGTTCGATCCCTCTACACGCTTCTGCGCGGATTCTACTGCACGAGTCACCAGGCGGCTCTCGATCGGCATATCCTCTTCCATACCCAAACGATCCATCATATTCATGATATTGTCCGCACCGAAACGACGCATTAGCTCATCTTGCATCGAGAGGAAGAACTGGGATGAACCCGGGTCCCCCTGACGACCTGCACGACCGCGTAGCTGATTGTCAATCCGACGGCTCTCGTGGCGTTCTGTACCGATAATATGAAGACCGCCCAGCTCCGCAACACCTTCGCCAAGCTGAATGTCCGTACCGCGACCTGCCATGTTTGTGGCAATGGTAACCGCTCCGTACACACCTGCACGCGCAACGATTTCTGCCTCGCGCTCATGCTGCTTCGCGTTCAATACGTTATGCGGTACGCCTTTTTGCTTCAGCATTTGGGACAAGCGCTCCGAGTTTTCGATGGAGATGGTACCTACCAGGATCGGTTGGCCCTTTTTATGGCGCTCGACAATGTCGTTTACAACCGCACGATATTTGGCTGCCTCTGTTTTGAAAACCAAGTCAGGTGAATCGATACGCTGTACTGGCTTATTCGTTGGAATAACCACAACATCGAGACCGTAAATCTTTTTGAACTCTTCTTCTTCCGTCTTCGCTGTACCAGTCATACCCGCCAGCTTCTCGTACATACGGAAGTAGTTTTGCAAAGTAATGGTCGCCAGTGTCATGCTCTCGCTTTGGACACGCAGACCTTCTTTGGCTTCAATCGCTTGATGCAAGCCATCGCTGTAACGACGTCCAACCATCAGACGGCCGGTGAACTCGTCGACGATCACAACTTCGCCTTCCTGCACCACATAATCAACATCGCGCTTGAACAACACTTGAGCCTTCAACGCCGCCGTAATGTGGTGGTTCAACGTGGTATGTGCCGTATCGTACAGGTTGTCGATGTTGAATGCCTGTTCGACCTTGCTCACACCATCATCTGTAAGGCTGACGATTTTCAACTTCTCATCGATAGTGAAATCTTTTTCTTCTTCCAGACGCTTCACAAAATGCGAGCAGATGTAGTACAGCTCTGTCGATTTGTTAGCAGAACCGGAGATGATCAACGGCGTACGTGCTTCGTCGATCAAAATGCTGTCCACCTCGTCGATGATAGCGAAGAAGAGTGGACGTTGCACCATTTGTTCCTTGTACAGAACCATATTGTCACGCAAGTAATCGAAGCCGAACTCATTGTTCGTACCATACGTAATATCACACGCGTATGCTTCGCGTTTTTCTTCAGGGCTCAGTCCATTCTTGTTCAAGCCGACTGTCAGTCCGAGGAAGTTATACAGCTTACCCATGATAGTCGAGTCACGCTCAGCCAAGTATTCGTTCACAGTAACGACGTGGACGCCTTTTCCCATCAGGGCATTCAGGTATGTCGCCAGTGTCGCAACCAGCGTTTTACCTTCACCCGTCTTCATCTCGGAGATACGGCCTTCCTGAAGCACCATACCACCAATCATTTGGACGTCGAAGTGACGCATGCCCAGTACACGGATCGATGCTTCACGTACAACAGCAAACGCTTCATTCAAAATTTTGTCCAGTTCTTCTCCATTTGCCAAGCGCGCCTTAAACTCAGCTGTCTTCTCCCGCAATTGGTCATCCGAGAGTGCTTTAATCGTTGGTTCCAGCGCGTTGATGCTTTCTACACGCTTAAACATTTTCTTTACTTCACGTTCATTGCTGTCGCCGAATATCTTTTTAACGAGTCCTAGCATGAGGACACCCCTTCCATATACTGCCAAACAAAAATGCACAAGCCGGCATGAGTCCAATAATAAAAAAGGATACCGATTCTACGAAAATAATACTTTCTAAAAAGATATTTTATCAAATAGAGCATCCTCTACACAAGTAAAGGGAGTTGCCAATAGCAACTCCCTAGTCTTATACGAATGAGAATGTGTAAAGTTTCGTTATTTTGGTTCAATCAATCCGTAACGCCCATCATTGCGGCGATATACCACACTGACGTCATTGGTGTCACTGTTTTGGAAAACGAAGAAGCTGTGTCCCAGCATATCCATCTGCATGACCGCTTCCTGTGCATCCATCGGCTTCAGATCGAAGCGTTTGGTTCGAACGATATCGATGTCGATATCTTCCTCATCCACATCAGGGATCATGACTGCTACTGGCTGACTCTCACGCTGTGCGATTCTTCCTGTCGAATCCACTCGAAGCTTCCTCATCAGCTTCGTTTTGTGTTTGCGAATCTGACGTTCCAGCTTTTCTACTACCAGATCGATAGCAGCATACATATCTTCGTGCGTTTCCTCCGCTCGGATAATGACCCCACTCAGCGGGATAGTTACCTCGATCGTGCCTTCTCCGCGATGTACATGCATGGTGACTTGTACTTCTGTAGGCTGTGGCGTTTCAAAATATTTTTCCAGACGGCCGACTTTCTTTTCGACATATTCTCTAAGTGCAGCGGTGACTTGAATGTTTTCTCCACGAATGTTAAATTTCATGGTTCCAACCTCCTTCCGTCTATACATACTTATTCGCCACCTCTGTAAATAATCCTTCCACTCTGCTTAAAAAAATCTTTGCAAATCTTTTACAAACCATCAATATCCGACATTATTTTACCAATACTTACTAGATTCCCTATGCTATAATAGGAGAGGTAGTCATCCTATCTTATATCGCGGTCGTACATCGCACTGGAGGAATCCTCATGGCCGAGGTAAAACCTTCCCATTCACTTATCGGAACAACGCTCGCTCAAGACGTCTACAATGAATACGGTCTGCTTTTATTACCCGCTGGTGCAAACCTTCATCTTAGTGATATCCGACTGCTAGAGGCTCATCAAGTGGAAGCCGTACACGTTACGACTGACTCGGAAGCACCCGAAATGCCTTTTCCTCTCCTTCATTGGAGTGAGGCAGAGGCTGCAAAGGCCTATATGGTAGCCGTACAAAAAACCGAGTATTTATTTAACCAGCTCGCAAATGGGGATACTCCCAGACTGCAACAATTTAGCGACGCTGTTCATCCGATGCTCGACCAAGTTCTTCATCACATGAGGTTTCTGCGCTTCATTTATTTGAATGAAGGAACAGAAAGTTATACGTATCGCCACTCCCTGCATGTAGGTATCGTGGCAGCCTTAATCGGAAAAATCATAGGATTGCCGCAACGTGATGTTCATTTCTTGGGCCTTGCAGGTCTTCTCCATGACATCGGCAAGATGAAAATTCCCGATGAGCTGCTGTCCAAGCCAGAACGTCTGACAGACGAAGAGTATACGATTATGAAAAAGCATACCGTATACGGCTACGAGCTCCTGCGCACCATGGACGATGCCGACGACTTGCTGGCACAATGCGCTCTGATGCACCACGAACGTTGGGATGGAAGTGGATATCCTCTCGGACAAAAAAAAGATGGCATCCCTTTTGAATGCCAAATCATCAGTGTCGCAGACACATTTGATGCGATATGCACAGACCGCGTGTATCGGAAGGGAACCTCTCCCTTTGAAGCCGCGAATGTTCTGTGGGAGTCAGCTTGTACAGGCCAATTAAATCCGATGATTGTATCTCGTTTTATCCATTACATTATCTTGCTTTACGTCGGCTCCCATGCGCTTTTGAACAATGGCGACCACGTCGAAATCATTATGATTCATACTGATGAGCCTATGCGGCCTCTCGTTCGTAGAGGGAATGATTTTATAGACCTGAGACTCCAGCGTTCCCTACGCATTCAAAGAATGATCAGTTAAACACGTGGAAAAAACGAATCCCCCTGTCCGATCAAGGAACCAGGGGGATTTTGCTATTGTTTCGTTTATAACTTCACGACGTTCGCCGCTTGTGGACCGCGGTCCCCTTCCACAATGTCGAATTCTACAGCCTGTCCCTCATCTAACGAACGAAATCCATCAGACTGAATCGCCGAAAAATGGACAAATACGTCATCACCGTCTTCTCGCTCAATAAATCCAAACCCTTTTTCTGCATTAAACCATTTTACTTTGCCTTGCATGAAACAGCACAACCCTTTCTTTTGTGAAAATAAAAATCAAGCCTAGCTTTCCCCAATTCAGGCGAATCATTCTACACACGCATTACCGCGTGGAATATTTTTTCTCTAGTCCTCTCACGACTACACGGGACAAGAACAGCGTAAGTACCAGGTAAACTGCCGCTTCCGTTAAATACGGGGGGTAGCGCTCAAATGTACTTTTTGCCACGTTCATGGCTGCATAGTTTAATTCCGGTGTCGCGATTACTGCCAAAAGGGATGAATCTTTCAAAAGAGCAATAAACTCATTTCCGATCGCGGGCAGCATTCGCGTAAACGCTTGCGGAAGTATAATTTGGCGCATGGCAAGCCCCTTGTTCATGCCAAGTGATCGTGCCGCTTCCATTTGCCCCGGATCAATCGATTGGATACCAGCTCGAAAGATTTCCGCCATATAGGCAGCCGCATTGAGTGAAAGCGCGACGAAGCCTGAATAAATCGCTTCAGGGCTACTCGCTCCTGGGTACAGAATACCCCAAATCGAAGGAATCACCGCAAAATGAATCAGCAAAATTTGGACCAGCATCGGAGTTCCCCGAAACAGCTCTACGTAAATCGAACAGGTCCAACGCAAGATTCGCTTGGAGGACATTTTGCCCAAGCTGATGAACAACCCCAAAAAAGTTCCGCAAACCGTAGCCACTGCCGTTAGTAAAATCGTATTAATAATGCCTCGGATAAACAGTTCACGGTAGTCGTAGATGACACTCCAGTCCAATGGCAAAATCCTCCCTTCTTCATGTCAGCAAGCCAAGCTGCGAACAAACGCCGGCTACGTCGACAGACGCACCCGGCCATTTTGCTTCCTACTTATTGCCAAAGTACTGGGTGTAAATTTCCTGCAGCTTTCCATTTTCTTTTATCTTTTTTAATCCGTCGTTGATTTTGTTCATCGCATCGGCATTGCCCTTTTTCACGATAATTCCGTAAAATTCCTTTTCAAAGGAATCATCTTTTATCAGCTTAAACTTCTTATCTTTTACTTTATTCACGTAGTATGACAAAACGCCATTGTCGCCAATCACTGCATCGACTCGACCATTAAAGAAGTCATCGACGGAAGATGGCATATCGTCATAGCCCTTCAAGCCTTCATACGTATCTCCAAACGCTTTTTTGACCACTTCTTCACCCGTGGTCGCAGCTTGAACCCCGATCTTCTTTCCTTTCAAATCTGCCAGCTTCGTCACTGGAGAATCTTCCGCTACCAGAATGAGTTGATTCGCTTCAAAGTATGAGTCCGAAAAATCGTATTTCTCCTTGCGCTTCTCCGTGATCGTAATGGACGAGATCCCAATATCAACCGTCCCTTTGTCCAGTCCATCAAAAAGCGGGTCCCACCCTGTGTTTTTCCACTCAATCTTGAATCCGCCAGCTTCTGCGATCGCGTTCATCACATCGATGTCGTGGCCACTAATCTTGTCAGCCTCAAGCATTTGGAACGGTGGATATGCCGCATCTGTACCGACTACGTACACCTTGTCACCCGAGCCACCACTTGCTCCGCCACTGCCAGACGTTTGCTGACCACCCGATCCACAGCCTGCGAGGAGTACCCCCACACCGACGACCAACGCGAGCGATTTGAACCAATTTGTCCCGATACGCATTTCGAAATCCCCCTTGTGACTCACTATCTGCCCATTTTGTCCCCAGCAATGTCCACATGGAAATTACGGATTTTTTGCGTTCTCCACAGAGTTATCCACATTATCCACATACCCTTGTGCACAAGCTGGGTATAACTATTTTCCTGTATATTCTGCCACTTTAGTACGAAAGTAAGGAGAACGAAATGGGAGAATAAGTGGATCTAGCAGCAAAAAACAGGATTCATATATACGGGATATAGTTCTATCCTGCATATAAAAATCCTGCTTTTATCTGAAAATAATGAATTATTATTTTTCCCCCAAAATCACGATCTCTACCCGACGATTTTTCGCACGGTTCTCCGCGTTGGAGTTGTCCACAAGCGGTTTGTATTCACCCAAGCCAGCCACGGTAAACCGAGACGCCGGTAAGGAGTTTGCATCCACCATTTCACGCATGACAGAGATCGCACGCGCCGAAGACAGCTCCCAGTTGGATTGGAAGGAACTGGTCGAGATCGGCACATCATCTGTATAGCCCTCGATTCGCACCTTGTGCTCAAAGCGCTTCAACACCCCCGCTACCGTCCCGACGACTTGCTTCCCTTGGGCCTGTAGGTCTGCCGAACCACTCGTAAACAAAATCGTTTCCGGCAAACGGATACGCAAGCCTTCTTCGGTCTCCTCGTAGTCGAGATTCAGCTCAGCCAAAGCGGAGGATAGCTGGTTGCGTACCGTCTCCATATCGCGCTCACTCGAGTCAGACATGCCCATTGGCGGCTTCGGCACGTTTACGGTGTCTTCGGAGCCTTCTTTTACTTTTTCGCCCTTGAGCTCCTTCTGGCGAGCCTCCAATTGGTAGACCTCTCGCTGCAGCTCCAGCTTTTGCAGGTTGAGCAGGTCGAGACTCTCATGCACCTGCTTCAAGCTCGCTTTTTCCTTTTGGACATCTTCCTTTTGTGACTGAATGCTCTTCGTCTGCATCGCCGCAATAATAATCACGATCACGAACAACAGCGTAATCAAGTCACTGTAGCTAAGCAGCCAGCTTTTTTCTAGCTCTTTTTCGTCGTATAACCGTTCGTCATGCATAGCGGTCCTGCCTTTCAATCGTGCCCTTCATGCTGCCTGCTTCTTTAATCAGCACCAGCTTTTGGTCACCTGGCAAGAATGAGTTCAGCTTTTCAAACAACAAGCGTGGTGTCTCCATGCGCTGGAGACCAACACAACCTTCGATAAAAAGACGCTTTTCAAACATTTCCCGGTCGTACAAGTCCATCAGGCGGTAGTAGCAAGGCAGCGCGAACAAGTTCGCCAAGAGCGCGCCATACAGCGTCGCTACGACCGCTGCGCTCAGACTGTGTCCGGTCAAGGCCATGTCTTCGAGCGACTTCAGTACGCCCGTCATCCCCAAGAGCGTACCGACCAACCCCATCCCTGGTGCCAGCAAACTAATGAGGCGGAAGAACCCTGCTGACTGTTGGTAACGATACTGCTCGCCCTTGAGTTCGTTCTCCAGGATCAGACGCAGCTCTTCTTCCGGAACACCCTCGACCGCCAGCAAGCATCCGCGTTGGACAAATGAATCGGGTTCCTGGTGCAGTTCCTTTTCGAGCGCGATATAGCCCTGTTCCTTCTGGACGAGCGCGTAGTAGTAAAAGCGCTTGATCGTTTCTTCAACGTTGCTTTGCCGGCCGTGGATGAGCAGGCGCCAGATTTTTTTCAAGTCGAGATGCTTGCGTTTGACTGCGTAAGACATGACTACGGAGAGCGCGACTAGCTCGATGGCGGTTACATTGAGGAGGTCCGATAAGGTTCCGTTTAGGTAGACCGCGTGTATGAAGATGAGGAGGACGGCTCCGATTAAGACGAGTGAGCGGCGTTTTGTGGACACAAGTGTTTCACCTTCCTAGTTTTTCAACAAGTTGTTCTTAAAGTATAGCAGATGGTGGTAAAAAGATGAGAGAATAGAGTCATGGTTATAGTGAAGCTTGGTATAGAAAATGTCGATAATGATAAAGAAAGTAATTCTAGTAAAGAGGTGATCATCTGTGAATGCCGTACAATTAAAGCAAGCTGTTACTATTAGCTTGACGAAGCAAGTGCAGGAGACTGCGCAAGCACAAGCTTCCATCATGTTGGAGGGTTTTGCTAAGACGCAGCAAAATGTTCAAGCGGCTCAGGCAAGTCATCCATCTCTTGGAAAAACGATCGATATTCGTGCATAAGTGGTGAAAAGAAAACGGCCGGTTCCCCGGCCGTTTTTACTTTTTGCGGTCGAAAAAGGCACCATAGCCGTTTGGACCTGCTTCGTTGTACGTATTCATTGCGAGCTTGCTGCGTTGGAGGGTGTTAAGTTGTTGCTGGACGCCTTGCTTCCGCCCTTCGATCAAAGGAATTACGCGTTGGTTGATCTCGTGAATCTCTACCATTTGCACACGTTGGGCGGGTGTCAACTCCACCTCTTCTACACGTTCTTTCAAAGTGCCGATCAATACTTCTCGCTCGTCGAGTATCGCAAGCCATTCCTCAGCGTCTGAATCTTTCAGCGTCACAGTCTGCTCTAGGCGTTGGGTAGCCTGAAGCAACTCCCCCAAGAGAGCATTTATTGTCATTTCCATGTGTATTTCCTTACCCTTGCCTTTTTGCTAATTGCATAGCTTCTTTCCATGTATCACGGAATTGGATGAACAAATCTTCCACTTCATTCAGTATATCGAGATCCTTCCGAATGTTTGCCTCGATTGTACGCTGGAGCATATATTCATAGAGCATACCGAATTCTTTCGAGATTTCGTATTCACTTTTTAAGGTAGACATTAGTTCGTACAAGATGTTCTGTACTTTGAGTGATGCCTCATGAGCTTTCGCTACATTTTTTTCCTCGATTGCGCTTTTGGCTTGTTTGATAAACTTTAGCGCACCGTTATAGAGCATCAGTGTTAAATCGGCAGGAGTTGCGGTTGTTGCTTGATTTGATTGGTACGCCTGAGCAGCATTCTGTAACATCTGCATCACTCCTTCTTAACGCTGGCCTAGCATTTGTGCAAACCATGAGCCTTGTGATTGTGACTTGGACATAGCTTTTTCCATTGAAGAGAATTGTTTCCAATAACGGTTCTCGATCATTTTAAGGCGATCTTCCCAACGATCTATGTCTTTGTTGGTTTGCTCGATTTTTTTAGAAAGATAGCTATCGTCGTAAATAGATCCAGATGACCCAGCTTCGATTTTTATTTTATCCATGACCTCACTCAATTGACCGTACAAGCGCTCAGCAACGCCACTCTCATTATATTTTTTTCCAAGGTCATTTTTTTCATTGCTGAAACTTGTAAACAGTTTCATTACATCTTCGCCATTGTTCCGAATTGCCTCGCGAAGTTTGGTTTCATTGATGAACAACTTTCCGTTTTCTTGATATGCGTTTTTCCCGCTTGGTGGACCGCCAATACCGATTTCGGATAATGTATCAAAAGCTTTATTTACACCATCGATTTGCAAAGGAGTACTTGTAGCTCTGCGAAGTTCACTTAAGGCACTTGATAGAATGGGATCCCGCAGAAGTATACCACTTTTTGCCATGAGATCCATTTTCTCAGCCGTTTTTTCAGGTAATGCTTCTTTTTCCTCATCCAACAACGGCTGGTAACCCTTGTACTTTGGTTCTGAAATCTTTTTATTAACCGTTTCAAGGACAGCATTGTACTTGTCGACGAAATCTTTCACCATGTTGTAAATCGTATCTTCGTCAGACTTCGTATTAATCGTTATTGGCGCATTTTTGTTGGCTTGCTTCAATGAAATTTCCATGCCATCGAAAGTAATTGTATTTTTATCAGATGTGTAGGATACTCCATTAATTTTAAAGGAAGCAGGTGTGCCATCTGTTTTCGTCGCGGTTGCATCCTTCAATCCTAAACTATTCCCAGCTGGAGCCTGTACAGTAAAATTACTACCATCATCTGAAGACAATACGAATTGATTATTGAAATAGGTAGCTTTCACACCTGAGTTAGAGTTGTTAATTTTACCGATAATCGTTTCAATCGTATCTTTATCCTCAATTTTAACAACTGTACTTGCCGCACTTGAATCCTTTTTGAGTGTTAAGTCAAATGTTGACCCGATAGCTGTCTTCGTATCAGGTAAAGTTGAAGTAAACGCAGCAGTAGCAGGTTTTCCAACTACTGCCGGGTTTTCTATCTCTATCGTATAACTGGACAATGATGTCTGCCCCACAACTTTTACTGAAGCGATAGAGTCATTTTCGGATGTAGCTACTTTTTTGTTAAAGCTACTAGACAAACGCAGATTTTTCACCGAGTTTTGAAAATCTGCAAAGACCGTATTCATCTCTCGGTAAGCATCACGTTTCCACTCAGTACTGTACTTAGTACGTTGCAAACGATTAACAGGCTCTCTTTGAGCCTTCATCAAATCTTTAATAATTTTCTCCGTATCCATTCCTGAAGCCATACCTGACAAACGGATTCCCATCTTACTTACCTCCTATCTTTTCTCGTCCACTAGTATTCCGATCATTTCATGCATCTTCGCAACCATGTCCATTACTTTTTTTGAAGGAATTTCACGAATGACCTCATTTGTTTGATCGTTGATGACCTGCACATAGTATTCATTGAGATCTTCATGAAGGGTAAACTTCACATGCGAGCTAGTTGATTGAAGCCATTTATTTATGCCAGCTATTTCTTGTTCTAGATTCTTATTATTCTGCTGATGTTCTTTTACCGGTACCGATTGCTCCTGAGGCTGACTATTCGTTTGAGGAAAATTATTATGCGCTTTCGATTTCCCGAATCCTTGTACTGATCCAACGTCCATACTCAATCCTCCTTAGGATTTTTTTCCTAAGATAGTTATCGGTTTTTTCGGGAAAAAGCTTTACCTTCTCTATTTATATTATTTTACGTTTGCAACGATTCTACGAGAGCCATCGTATTTACTGCGTCATGGATGGACATTTCACCTTCATAACCTGCATTACCGGAGAAGTGTATTACCTGATTCAAGAAATGCATCATTTGTTCAGCAAATCCTGGCTTTGTATCCCGATCCACTTGATTGGGGGTTAAACGATAAGGCTCTTTATTTCGAAAAGAAACTAGTGCCTCTTCCATATTGGTAAACTGAATTTTTCCATCCTGCAAATACAATTCGTAATTCCAGTTCCCCATTGAATGCCAATACGCTTGGAATGTAATCGGTATGTTCCTCTTTGCGACGATCAATGCTGCATATCGATGATTAAAAGGCTCCTCAGACGATTGATTAGAAAAAGCATGAATGGCATCAAGATCCCCGCAGTAATAGCGTATTAAATCTATGCAATGAATACTATTAGCTGTGAACAGCTTCTCTAATTTCTCTGAAGGATAACCGTTTTCTCGCAATAGTCTATAGCGTTCAAAAACATCCATTCTCATTCCCAGCAGACCGCCTGATTCTTCTATCAGTCGTTTCGCTTGATCGACTACACTATAGAAGCGGCGGTTAAATCCTACCATTACACTTGCCTGATGCATTCTCGCTAACTGCGACAATTGTCGGGTTTGCTCCATAGTTAGACCCGGCGGTTTTTCAATTAGCAGGGGAATCCGCGTAGGAATTAGATTCATAGTTACTTCATAAATGCTAGGAAAAGGAACAGCAACGATAATACCGTCCAGTTTCTCCGCAGAAATCATATCGTGAATACTAGTGTAAGTTTTTGGGATGCCTAGCACATTTCTTGCTCTTTCATTACTGGCTTCTGTGCGATTAACAGCTGCAATTACTTTTATTTCCGTTTCTCTGTGTTGATTTAACCAATGGATGGCTTGTATATAATGGGGGGCTATTGACCCCGTACCTATTATTCCTAGCGATATCATCTGTCTCCCCCCTCACTACGTAAACGAAAACAGTTTGTTACAATATTCTTCATCGGTTATAGGTAAATTGATTACTTTGTTACCTAAGTGGTGAGAGTAATGAATCCCAATGACTGTTTCTAACGCATCGACAGCAAATTGAGGATTGGCTGGTATGTGGTCCTGTAACATGTTCATTAATAGATTTTGGCAAAACTCAATAATGTTTAACTCCAGTTTACACGTTTGCGTTTCATGTAAAGGTGTCCCATAACGAGTGACAGGAAGTTCCCGATCCTGCTCATTCCGCGCTTCTATAAAATAAGATCGTTGGAGCTCGTTAACAGTAATCCGCCCATATTTCCCGTTAATAACTAGCACAGGAGGAATGCCAAGATCTTCGGTTAATTCAAAGAACATACGAGTTCCAGCACTGAAGTGTATAATGGCATATCCACCAGGGTCTTTAAAATTTGCTCCTCTTGGATTCGGTACACCTTCATCATTTAAAAATCCGCATACTTGTTCAACCTTATCGTCCAATAGGAAACTGGCAAGATCAATAAAGTGAGTACCATTACACCCCATTTGACCACCTCCCATAGAAAACATCATGCTTTCTACAGGACCGATAACGCCAGATTTCAATTTTTCCCGTAAAAGTAAGTAGTCAGCCGCCCATCTCCGACCATGATTGACAGCTAGCTTCACTCCTTTTTCACGTGCAATCGACACCATTTCTTGCGCCTGGTGAATTGAAGTGGCAATAGGTTTCTCACAGATAACCCTGTTAACTCCAAATTTTATTGCATCTAAAAACAAAGAGTAATGACTTGGTCCATTTGTAGCGATAATCAAGACATCTAGCTGCTCACTCTTCAACATGTCCTCATGATTGGTGTAGACACTAAATTCCTGTTTCGGATACTTTGCCTTTGCTTGTTCGATCACATCTGTTCTTAGATCTGTAACAGCGATTTTAACTGGTTCAGGCAACATTTGAATTGCTTCTACGTACCTATGTCCCATCGGTCCTAAGCCAATAATCCCTATGGTACTCATACTCATGAGTTCATTTGCTCCTTTATCATGTCCACAAGTTGAGGTAAGGCTGGATGCTGTATTTGATTCATCCGAACAAATTTTATATACTCAACTGTCTTTCCCCAGTCTTGCATTTGGTAAGATAAGTAAATCAAATTGTATAAATTATCACCAAAGTACGGAAAAATTTCATACGATTTTATAAAATGCTTGTAGCTAAGCTCCGCATCAGTCTCAAACATCTTGCAACCTGTAACATTTTCTTGAAATGCCTTTATTATCTCTACAAGACGTCTACTGATTAATTCATTGCCTTTCTTGTTCAAGTGATGATCATCTGGCAAGAGATAGACATGAGGATTGTGACTGTTAATGTACGACTCCATCTCCATAAAAAATACTTGGTGATGATTTTCTCCACTCTTCAATACTTGATTGTACAAGTTTATCTGCTGCAGGATTCCTGGATAGCGCTTTTCCATCTTAATAGAAGTAGGGCAAATTCCCACGACAATAAGTTTGGTTTCTGGCCGTTTCTGCAAAAGGGTAAGAATAGCACGATAATGCTGTTCAAATTCGACAATATTGACCAGTTGTTTACCACCAAGCTCATCTCTTATCCAGCAATCAACAATGCCTACCTGCATAACGATAACATCTGGCTGAAAGTAAAAAAGATGATCGCCAAATTGGGCAGCTATATCCTTAATGGTTGTAAGCCGTTGCGCACGATTGGTAACAGTAAACCGAACTGTCGGGTATGCGTTCAGTAGTTCGTTCTGTAACAAACAACCGTAAGTTTCATCAAAATGAACGGCCAATTCTTTATCCACTTCAGGATCGAAACTTTTTATTCGATGTGGCCTTGGTAAGGCAAGCGAGTCCCCAAGTATGATTATTTTCATGTTAATCCCCAACTTTGTGATGTAATTAGTAGTGATCGATTACCAGACTGACAAACCGCCATCAACTACTATTTGTTGGCCGGTAACATAACTAGATGAATTTGAAGCTAGATACACCAATGCTCCTACCAGCTCTTCTGGCTGCGCCATTCTTGCTAAAGGTACACGATTCGAATATTTTTGTTTAAACTCCTCATTTTGGCCACTTTCTACACCACCAGGTATGAGTGTATTGACTCGAATCCCTTGTGGTGCCCAATACGTCGCCAAGTACTTCGTCAGCCCAAGAACAGATGATTTTGATGCGGAGTAGACTGCTGGGGTATTAATTTGCCTGTCCAAATAAAACGAGCCATCGTATATTCTATTATCCGGTGCAACAATTCCGTAAATAGAGGCTGTTTGTATAATGGAGCCTCCCTTACCCTGAAGGACCATTTGCTTGCCAACGGCTTGTGCAACTAAAAACATGCCATCTATATTGACAGACATAATTTCCCGCCATTGTTCCATTGAATATTCTTCAAATGGCGCAAAAAAAGCATCTAGATCCTTTGATTTACTAGCAGCATTATTATGCAGAATATGTATCTCCCCAAATGCATTTACGACTTCCTCTACCATCTTATTAACCGACTGCTGAGAAGAAACATCACAAGAGACACCTAAGCACTTTACTCTATACGAGGCCTCGAGTTCTTGAGCAAATGCCCTCGCACCTTCTAAATCAAGGTCAACTACTGCGACATTAGCTCCGAATTCGGCTAATCCTCTGCAGAAGTGCCTTCCCAAGATACCTAGTCCGCCTGTAACAATTGCTGTTTTTCCCTGTAAATCGAACAATTTTTTATAAGAATAAGGTTTCATATAGATCCCTCTTTTGGTTTAGTAAAAAGTCAACAAACATAAAATCAACTTCAGAGTCGATATCAATAGACCGCTCCTCTGGCATTTCAAAAAGCATGGTATCTTCATAAAAAACCGAATTTGCCCCGTAGAACGCATCGCGACTCCAAACATATATCGAAGCATTCATGTCATAGCATTTTGGTGAATCTTGTCTTCTTACAATAGCTTGGTCTAGCTTTTTTGATAGTTGAACAAATCCATTTGTGTTTAACTCCACTAAATTAAAGTAGGGTGATCTTCTAGCTGGTGCAGCCGTTATCACATTGGAGCACTGCTTCCTCTCCAACAATTCAACTGCTCCTTGAATATCCTCAACTATTCGCAACGGGGATGTTGCATCCAAATCAACAAGGGTACCAAACGTGACCTTTAATTGTTTTTCAACTTCACTAACGCAATGTTGAATAGCAGGAAGTTTTGCTGACTCATCCGTTGCCATTTGATCGGGTCTCTCAATAAGAATGTCTGCCCCATATTCCCGCGCTACTTCCAGTATTTCCCTAGAATCACTACTAACTGCTACGCAATCGAACAAGCCCGATTGTTTCGCCTGTTTTATACTAAATGCAATAAGAGGACGATCCATCAAGGGACGAATATTTTTATTCTTCACCCCTTTTGAGCCTCCTCTTGCGCAAATCGTGCACAGCCTTTTCATTTCGAGACCCAACTCCTTTTCTCATTTGCCTCTTCAATTGCGTTTATCATATTCATTACATCCATTGCTTCTTCTGAATGACAGACATCCCATACATTGTCTGACAAAACCGCTTCATGTTGCATTTTATATGTATAATCTCTAGAAACCTCAAATGGCTCTGTCCGTTCATTCACGGTTAATGTATTTCCTATCATATCCACTTTTATCGTATCCTGATCTGTATTCACGATAATAAATCGCTTAGGACTCTTCTCGATATAATTAATATTTATGCTTGCAATAGGACACTTCTTCGTCTTTAGCATAATGGAGTAAATATCATCACTATCTATTTCTAAAGAGCTGAATTTCCCGCCGACTGCGGTTAAGCTTTCCCATCCATCTAATAACCAATTTACATAATCCAACTCGTGACTCAAGTCTCTGAGAACCCCTCCACCCTCACTTTTCTTAGCTGAATACGTCTTTCGGTAGTCTGCGTGAGGGCGCCATTGGGGAAGATACTGACCTGTATAAACATGAAGAGATAGTATTTTTTGACCCTGCATGAGCATTTTCAGCTTCTGAATTGCAGGATGGAAACGGAGATTATAGCCAACAAAAATGTCAAAGCTATGAGGCGGCATACTTGCTTCCAAATGAAAAAGCGGCTTCTCTACAAGAACCTTCCCTCTATAGCCTTGATTTTCTAATTCCAAAAGCGTCTGATAATGCTCAGATGTTTTATTTGCAACAATAACATACTGAGGGTTCTCTTTTTGCAAGGCTTCGGAAAGAGCGTGGTAGGAGCAATCCCAATCAACCTCTCGACTGCTAACCACACAAACTTTGCACCCTAACTCTCTCAATACACGTGCATGTCTCATTCCGATTGATCCAAAGCCAATGACGAGCGCCCTCAACTGAATACCTCCATATACTCTTTGTTCGCTTTTTCAAAATCAGCAATGCGCCCAATATCCAACCAATACTCTCTAATCGGGAATGCGATTGTTTGCTGTTCTTGCTTCATCAATTGCTCAAACAAACTTGGCATATCCAAGTTTTCATTATGTGGAATGTGTTCTAAAACTTGCGGATCCATGACATAAATGCCTGCGTTGACAAAATATCGCTGAATCGGCTTTTCCTCTATAGCTGTCAGTCGATGCTTATCTAACCGGACAACACCATATGGAACTTGATATTCGTACTCTCGAACGCACATTGTTGCTTTTGCTTGATACGTCTTGTGAAAATCTAAAAGTTGTTCAAAATTTACCTTTGTTAGTAAGTCACCGTTCATGACAAAAAAAGGTTCCACTGGCTTGTCTGGCAATAAACTTAACGCTCCCGCCGTACCCAATGACTCCTTTTCTTGCAAATAGCAAATAGTAACACCCCATCGCTCACCGGTGCCAAAATAGTCCTGAATCATCTCTGCCTTGTATTTCACTGAGATATAAAACTTATGGAATCCTTGATCAATGAAACTCTGCAAAATCGTTTCCAATAATGGCTTGTTCCCAACTGCCAATAAAGGTTTGGGGCAATCATGCGTTAATGGATGAAGGCGAGTTCCCAATCCACCGGCCATTAGAACCACCCAATTGTCCTTTTTTTTCGGACGCAAAAGGTCATTTAACATCTCTACATGCACAATTCGCCCGTCTTCATCAACAATCGGAATTTGATGAAGATGCTTGATTTTCATGAGGGCAAGGATATTCTCTTTTGAGTCATACGGAGAAGCTACCGTAGGATATGGATTCATAATCGTGGAGGTAGGATCTTGAAGCCCTCTTCCCTTTAGCAAGCCTCTCCGGATGTCACCATCTGTTACAGTGCCGAGCAATCTATCATTTTCATCTGCAACTAAAGCAATTTGTCTGGCATTCTTATCGATAATTTCCAATGTATGAATGATAGGCGTTTGCGGTGATACCAAAAGGTCTCTCCAATTCACCACTCCCCACCCCTTTCTTGTTGCTTATCCAATCACGTGTGCAGGCACACCTGCTACTTTTCTATTTTTCGGAACATCCTTGATAACAACAGCTCCGGCCCCAACAATACTTCCTGTCCCAATCTGAATACCTTGAATAACTACAGCACCAGCGCCAACGAATGCACCTTCTTCAATATGTACACCACCGGAAAGAGTTGCCCCTGGTGCTATGTGTACATGGTCATTAATCCTGCAATCATGATCAATAGAGGCTCGTGTATTTACAATAACATTACCGCTTATATGTACATCTGCTTGCACGACAGCGCCAGCCATTATTTGAGCGCCTTCACCAATTACTACTCGAGGGGATATGATCGCAGTTGGATGAATAACACTTGCGAAACTGTATCCCCGCTCTTTATAAAAACAGAATAATTTCTTTCGGATTGAATTATTGCCGACTGCACCGATCCCATTTACTAGTACCAAATCTTTGGGAGAAAATTTTTCGATCTCTACATCATGACCTAGATACGGAATTCCCCATATGCTAGCTTGGGACTGGAGGTCCGTGAATCCCAAGATATTATGACCCTGTAAAATTAACGTATCCAATAATACTTTGGCATGTCCACCGCCACCAAGTACAATTACAGGCTTCATTCCTGAATCAACTCATCTTGTTCGTAATCTTTACTTGCGACTTTCCCAATCAAGTCCCAGATTCGAATCGGAGGAATACCTGTTCCTGGTCGTTTTGCAGTTAGATTGTCGATTGTCAATATTTCACCTTTTTGAATACTACATGCTGCAACCAAGCTCTTGCGGGCGATAAATTTGTTTTTTTGTTCCGAAGGTGTAGGCATTTTATACGCTTTACCCAGCGATAGCTCCACTTGCCGAATTGAATCAATCATTTGCTTGAGTTCTGCCCCCTCTAGGGAGGCCTGATGATCAGGCCCTGGCAAAGTTCTATCCAGCGTAAAATGCTTCTCGATGACCTGCGCACCTCTAGCCACAGCCGCAATCGGAACAGCTATTCCAGCGGTATGATCGGAGAATCCTACTGGAAGTTGAAAGGCCGCAGCCAAGGTATCCATAGACCTCAAGTTCACATCGACATATGGTGCTGGATACTCAGTTGTACAATGAAGTAACGTTACTTTTTCACGAAGAACTTGTTGCCCCTCCTCACTTGCATACGCCTCTTGAAACTCTCTGATAGATGGCGCCTGCGAGAAACGTAAGTAGCCAAAAGCCAAAACTCCTAGAGCCTCTTCTATTTCTCCTAGATTAGACATTCCAGTGGAGAGGATAATAGGTAGCCCCGTTAGAGCTGCTTTTAATAAAAGCGGCGCATTTGTTATTTCTCCCGAAGGTAGCTTAAGTAAATCTACACCGATTTCCTCAGCCAACAGGTCTACACTTTCAAGATCGAACGGGGTGGACAAAAATTTAATGTTACATTGTTTACAAGTTTCTACGAGTTCATGATGCATTTCCAACGACAATTCCAATTTCTGCACCATTTCTAATTGCGATTCTTCAACACCGGTCGTTCTCTTCTGATAATCGGCTTTTTCTGCATATTTACTTATAATACTTTTGGCCCTAAACGTCTGGAATTTCACCGCATCAGCACCTGCTTCTGCAGCACAATAGACGAGCTCTTTGGCCATCTCCAAAGATCCGTTGTGATTTACACCAGCTTCGGCAATAATAAATGTCTTCGTCATAATAGTACCTCCTAGAGATGTTTGCACATCTCTACTAATCCTCGATGTCAAAAAAAGTTTTATGCAGCAAATTGTCCAGGCTTACTTCCTTCAGTACATTTTTCACTTTCGCCGAAACGTATTCCTTACCGTAAGGAGACTCCATACTTCGTAGCTTTTCCTGGAACTCGTTTGAGAGAGCCTGTCTAATCGCTGAAATAATGGAATCTTTTTGTTCTACACAATCAATAACGGATTCCGCTCGAATCCTCCCTTTTTGGCGATCCCCGATATTAACGGTGCCCTTCTGAAAAAAAGGCACTTCGATAATGCCACTTGATGAATTTCCAATTACGGCATCTACATGTTGCAGTGCGCTTAAATAACGTAATTGCCCAAGAGAAGTAAATGAAACACATCTGGAAGAATTAATCTCCACGTATCTATCGATCATTTCACAAATGATGCGTCCCCCCATATCCGCATTTGGCTTTGTGAATATACAGGTTGCATCAGAGAAATGATCAAGTGCTTGTAAAAGCTCGAGCATTGCAGATTCAGAATGGTTCTTCTTCAATGTAACGGGATGATAAGTAATAAGAAAACTTGGCTTGCTTAAAGCAAAATCGATAGACTTTTCAAAGGCTTCCTTATTTAGAAGCGGTAATTTTCGTATATTATCAAGCCCAATTGCGCCCACGTTGAACACTCGATCTGGATTCTCACCTAGTTGAATGACTCTTTTTCTGTATTCATCTGCTGCTACAAAGTGTAGTTGCGACATTTTGGTCACGGCGTGTCTTATCGATTCGTCAATGACTCCTTCGGTTGTTTCCCCTCCATGCAAATGAGCGATGGGTATTCTTGCAATCATTGCAGCTTGAGCCGCAGCCAAAATCTCAAAACGATCCCCAAGCAATACGACCAGATCAGGTCTCAGACGTTCATACGCCTGTGAAAACCCAATTGTCCCTATGCCAACCGAAGTTGCAATTCCGACCGAGGTATCGCTGGATAAAAGCATTTCAATTTTTTCGTCAATAGCAAAACCATCCTGCTCTATCGAGCGATAAGTCAACCCAAATTCAGGAGATAAATGCATGCCAGTTACAATAATCTGTAATTGCAAATCTGTATCTTCTTGTATTTCTTTCATAAGGTGATACAGAAGGCCATATTCGGCACGTGTACCTGTAACTACACAAAGTTTACGTTGTGACATAACTAGCCCCCAGGTTAGAGCTGCTTGGAATATTTATGATTCTTTCTTCTAGCTGTTTTGCTACCACGATATCCATCTTCGGAGCATTCTTATACATTGGCAATTCGTGAAGCAGTTTCCAGGCGGGACGAGTCATCAAACCTTGTTCGTTTGTCATTTCCAGCAATTGATCACGATTTTTCTCCAACTCAGGCGATAGCAAAAGCACATGTAACCAGTAATTACTCGTCGCTAATTTGGGCTCATGAAAGAATGTGATTTCAGGAATAGACGCAAATACCTGGGCATATTTTTGTGCCAGTGCCCTTTTCCGCTCAATAAACATTGGCAACTGTTCTAATTGCGCGCATCCTAATGCTGCATTGATGTTTGGAAGACGATAATTGTAACCGATTTGGTCATGTTCAAAGGCCCATTTATGCGGCATTTTCGCAGTTGTTGTAATATGCTTTGCGTATTTGCCTAAGGCCTCATCGTTCGTTAATATTGCTCCTCCGCCACCAGTCGTAATTACTTTATTTCCATTAAAACTGAGAGCCGACACACGTCCCAAATTTCCCGTATGAACCCCTTTGTAATAGGAACCTAGTGATTCAGCTGCGTCCTCTACAAGTTCAAGATGAAACCTCTCGCATACATCTATCAATTCATCTAATTCAACAGGATGCCCAAATGTATGCATAGGAACGACAGCTTTTATTCTTTTGCCAGTTATTTTATTAAAGCACTCCTTGCCCCTTACCTCTGCAATTTCAAGCAAATAATCATTTAATTTCTTGGGATCTACACCAAGAGTAGTAAAACTGCTATCGATAAAATGTGGGGTCGCTCCACAATAGGCAATTGCATTAGCCGTAGCAATAAACGTGAGAGCCGGCATTAATACTTCATCTTCCGGCTCTACTCCAACTAATTTCAGACATATATGCAAAGCGGCCGTGCCATTCATTACGGCCACAGCTCGCTTCACCCCCGTATATTCTTGTAGCTTTTCTTCAAACTGATCTACGTATTTTCCTACTGATGATACCCATCCAGTATCTATACACTCTTTCACATACTTCCACTCATTCCCTTGAAAGCATGGCTCATGCAAAGGAATAAACTTGTCCGCAAAATGGGTGACTTCTTTCAGTTTGGCGACTATTTGTTCTAGCGAGGTTAGCTGACTCATAGGTTATAAATCCCTGCCTTGTATTGGGATAGATGAACGGGATTAGTGAACCACTCGATTGTTTCACTTAGTCCCCGTTTGAAACCTTCTACTCCCCCATATTCGGGGTGCCATCCAGTTAAATTCTTCGCCTTCGAATTATCCGCCCATAAGCGCTCTACTTCGCTCTTCTCTGGACGAATACGCTGGTTGTCTGTCTCAATGTGTATTTTTTCACCCATTAACTCTGCTATAAACTCTACTGTCTGGCCGATTGAGACCTCGTAATTACTTCCTATATTTATTACTTCTCCAATGGATCTGTCAGATTGAGCGACCGACAGAAATCCTCTAACTGTATCTTTCACATAATTAAAGTCTCTTGTAGGTGAAAGCGAACCAAGTTGAATGGTTTTCTGTCCATTGGCAATTTGTGTGATAACTGTAGGAATCACCGCACGTGCTGACTGCCTAGGACCATACGTATTAAAAGGACGGATTATGGATACTGGCAAATCAAATGAGCTAAAGAAAGACATCGCCATCTGGTCGGCACCAATTTTACTCGCAGAATAAGGAGATTGTCCTTGAAGTGGATGTTCTTCAGTAATCGGGACAAAACGAGCAGTTCCATAAACTTCACTGGTTGAAGTGTGTACCACTTTTTCCACGTTTAATTCTCGAGCAGCTTGCAGTATGTTCAATGTACCTTTTATGTTCGTGTCCACATACGTTTCTGGAGAATGATAAGAATATGGAATCGCAATTAAGGCAGCCAAATGAAGAACAACATCGCATCCCTTCATCGCTTGTTTAACTCCATAGGGATCACGAATGTCCCCGGCAAATACCTCAATTCCTTTCAAGGTTTCTTTCGGTAAATGATCGAGCCATCCCCATGAATTAAATGAATTGTAATAAACGAAAGCTTTTACATCATGACCTTGACGTACTAGTTCTTCTGTTAAATGTGAGCCGATGAAACCATCTGCTCCTGTTACTAGTATTTTTTTGTTTTTCAAATCCATTAGATCATCTCCGTATCAAGTTGCACTGCCTTCCTCAATCACTTTCTCGTACATATCTTCTAGTAATCTTTTAATTGCGATACTGTCATTTTTAGTGGCAAACAAATAGTTTTTAAACTGATCGATAACTCTGCGTGCTTTCATCACGATATCTGAAGAGGATCGTACCTCATCAAACATTTTAAGTATCAAATTAAACTCAATATAATTCATGGATTGAATAATTCTTAGGTAGTACTTATTTCTTTGCAAGCGATCAAAAAGCTTATCAAATTTGTTAAAACACAGATCAAGCTGTCGGGAATTTTGACTAGAGATATAATGCTCCATCTCATCAAACAACTCTTCAAAGCGCTTGAAAACAACATCTAGTTCCGTACTTTCTTTTGTCATTGTTTTCACAGTCATCTTGAAATGTTCCAAGTCGTAAGAAAACGTATCTTTAATTAAATCTAGCCAATCTTGTTGAACAATCCCCGTTGTACTGAGTCTTTCACGAATGACGGTTTCCAAGGGTAAGAAGACTGTTCCTTCAATATGAGCCCCTTCTTTTGTGGAATTGATGATATCTGGATGTGAGACACGTTCGATCAACTGCTCCATCTCATCTTTCATAGACAAGAAGAGCTTACTGGTGTATGTGTCTTTCCCTTCAACATCCTTTACAACGATAGCCTGCTCTTTTCTCCAATCAGTCAACTCAGTTTCCGTATAATTGATACCTTTTGCATATATTTCATTTCCACGAAAAGCAAGGTTGATCCCCACTAAAATAATCGGTGAAAATTGAATGTGACTCAAAACTTGTAGTGTTAAGGTCGCAATACTTCCAAATCTATCAATGTAATGGAATGCATTATCGTCATTTCTTTTAATAAACATGTCCATGATGTAATCGTCACGAACCAAGAAGTTTGCCATTTTGCCATGATAGTTATTAACGGTTTCAAACCCCATTGTACTACCAAACACTAAGGGAACATTATCGATTTTGCTATCAATCACTTTCTCAAACACCTTGGAGTTCAATGCACTACCATCATAAGCAAAAGTCGCATCCGGTGTAATACCAGCATTAATCAATTGGTTAATGGCTGAACCTACGGAAAAAATGTATGCAAGTCCATTTTCTTTGATGTAGCGCAAGTTCTCAAACTCATCGTTTAAGGATGGACCTGCCCCCACAATGATAGCCGGCTTGTCTTTAAAATGTCCTCCATGACCATCTAAAATATTGGGTGTTTTCATAATATGGGGCATGTTGAACAAGCCATTGATAGCCATCCTTTTCGCAAAGACTTGACCTGTTAACAATCTGTTACGCGCCTCATAGACAACATCTCTAAATGTATCAATAAAAGCTTTTGTTTGCTCTGCAAAAATTCTCTCGTAGCTTGGATGAACGACCACATATACTTCTTTATCTTGCAAATGCGTAAACTGCGATAATTGGCTCTTCACATCTTCTGCCCGTACCTCTAGCATCAAATGGACAAGCTTTTTCGAAGGACCCCAATCCTCCAGCGATCTACTTTCCACTAACTTTGAAAAAATAACAGCATTAGGCTCATAAATGGAAAACATAGCTTTTGGATGCAATTGTATAAATTCATCAATGTGATAGCCGAAACCGACACCATAAAACAGGACATGGCGATCTCCGATATCTTCAAGAGTTTGAATAAAGCGCTGCGCTTCTTGCATCGGATTATATTTGCTATGTATATAGTTCCATCCGGAATTGGCTAGAACTGCGATCGTGGTTCCACCTGTTTTCGTTTCTTCCACACGTACTTTTTCATTCTCATTTCGATCATATTTCTGAAAGTTGTCCCATAGCTGTGGGTAGTACTTTTTCAAACACGTTAGGTTATCAATTTGCATCATGCTGGCCCACCTCATGCATGGAGAGTTCACCAATTCCTTGATGCAATGCTTCATATTTTGTAATGATTTCATATTGAATAATATCTGCAATCATCGTATGGTCTTGTTGCATAACAGCAGTATTCAAGTCTTCAAGCTGTTGAGTAAAAACAAAGCTATCAACAAAATCAAGGTCAGCGTAATATTGTGAAGAGTTCTGTATCCACTGTACACCCTCGATCATTTGAGATAATTTCGTCCACTCCTCTGAAGAAGGGCTACCAGAATAGAACGCCTCAACAACCCCTGGGAGAAGTGTTAACGCTCTGCTCACATACTCACGAATGGAGATAAGCGTTTCTTTTGCAAGTTGCTCTTTTGTCACCAAAATTAGCTCAATAACTTGAATCGATTCCCTCTCGGATAAGAGCTCTTCAAAATGATCGTAAATTTCTTCTCCATCCACTTTCATCCCACAGAAAACCATTGAGCTTTCAGCAATGATTTGGTTTATAAAAGATATGATAGAGGTAACGCTATTGGTTTGTTGATCTTGTATATGAAACTCTTGATTATTCGCAATAATTTTCATAAGTGCCTCCTTAGTGTCAGTCATTATGTATATCGGAAACTTTTAGACGTTCAATTATATGATAAAGATGGAAATAAAAAAAAGCACGACTTCTGTAAAGAAGTTCGTGCTTTTTTAATGGAGAAAAGATTAACGCAGCAATTGCAGAACACCTTGTGGCAATTGGTTTGCTTGTGCCAACATTGCTTGAGAAGCTTGAGTCAGAATGTTGTTCTTAGTGAACGCCATTTGCTCTTTCGCCATATCTACGTCACGAATACGAGATTCAGCAGCAGTCAGGTTCTCAGCAGTGATGTTCAGGTTGTTGATTGTGTTTTCCAGACGGTTTTGGTTCGCACCCAGGTAAGAACGAGCTGCGGAAACTTGGTTGATCGCAGTATCGATGCTACCCAATACGCTCTTAGCGCCGCTTTGAGTACCGATTTTCCATTTTTTAACCATATCCTCAACGGATTTCAGGTCAAATTTGGAAGTAACAAGAGTCAAAGTTTGAGCTTTTTCTTGACCAATTTGCAAATCGATGTCTTTGCCACCGTTACCATCCAGCAAAGAGATGCTGTTGAACTTGGTGTTGGACATGATGTTTGTTACCTCTTTAGTCAACTCATCCAACTCTTCTTGCAGACGGGAGCGGTCAGTAGTATCTTGGTAAGTACCGTTCGCAGATTGAGTAGCGATTTCTTTAACGCGAACGAGCATGTTGTTAACTGTTTGCAATGCACCCTCAGCAACTTGGATCAGAGAGATACCATCTTGGGAGTTGCGGGAAGCTTGTTCCATACCACGAACTTGTGCGCGCATACGCTCGGAGATGGAGAGACCAGCAGCGTCGTCAGCAGCACGGTTGATGCGGTAGCCGGAAGACAGTTTCTCAACGTTTTTGGACAGGTTGCTGGAGTTTACACCCAGTTGACGATGAGTGTTTTGAGCAGACATATTGTGTTGGATAATCATGTAAAGTTCCTCCTTGAGTTGTCGACAGTCACGTCCCTGTGACTGTTGCAATATTTTGAGACGATTCACAATCGCGCGCTTGTGACTTTGTCTCTACACTATAGTTATCGGTTGGGAGCATTTGTGTGTTTAGTGTTTTTTCTACTTTTTTCTGCAAAAAAAGAAAAAAGATGATCTACTGACCATCTTTTTTCTCCTTGCTGGTTTCAAAAAGCTGTTTCACAGCAGCCCAATCACTCTGATTCTTCGTAGCAAGTCGATTCTCTTCCTGAATGGCTTCAAAAATCTCTTTTCTATGCACATCCAAATTACGCGGTGCTTCGATGCCAAGTTTGATCTGATCTCCATCAACGGAAATAATTTTAATTTCGATGGTGTCTCCAATCATGATCGATTCATTTTTCTTTCGAGAAAGGACGAGCATGCAAACACCACCTACTTTCTATTGACAGCTTGTTGCTCGAACAACGGCTGACGAATGGAGTATATATCTTCCTGTATAATGACCTGCCTTCCCATCCGATTCGACAGGTTGACAACAATTGGAGCCTTTAGGTTTACTGTTGCTTGATTGTTTCCGCGAATTGTAACGATAGAAAACACTCCGATTGGCGAGTCCTCTTCCACTCGTAATGCTTCTTTTGCTACATTGGATAATTCAAACTTGTAGTCTGGAAAAAAGGAAAAAGGATCAATGACCCAAAAACCAATATCCTTCTCTTCTGTCGATTGAATTAGAAAAAAGGGACTATCCTCTTCTTGCATCAACTGAAAAAACTGCAAATGAGAAAACCCTGGGATGCCATCCTCAAAAAAGAGCCTACCCAATTCAACCTGTTGACTTCCACTCATGTTTTCCCCTCGCTTACATCATTTGATCCAGTTGACTTCCTGCCACGCTAATCTTCAGGCTATTATATTGTATCATATAAGGCTCTACCTTACCCGGTGTATAGGAAAGTTCTGGAGGTCTTGATACAGGATCAATGCTCATGCCATTCCGCGTGACATGGATGGAGACCGGGTGTACCTGAAAATTAATATCTACACCTTCATCATTAGATGTTGACGATGGTCTGTATCCACCCTCTAAGACTTTTAAGCCTTTTTCTCTGCCAATTTCCGCGATTGCATTCTCTTTTGTATAAATTTTCATCATACGGTCGCCATCTTGACTTTTCTCAGCGATCGCTTGTAACCACTTTTCCCGCCCATAGGCTGCATTCTTGTCACTAAACTGCATCGAGGTCATGATGCCGATGTTTGCGCGTGCCTGACTAGAATCGATCTGTAGCTCGATCCTTCCTTGTTCAATATTAAGCTCTGCAGGCTTCTGACTAAGGTTCATTTCCGCTTGAGGCTGCTTGATTTCCTGTATCGGTTTTCGGATATTTAGACCAAGCTGCGCAAAAGTGCTTTCCATGCGTATCTGTGGAATCTGCATCACGCCATCCTCCTACTCTCTATCTCAAAAAGTCTAACAGAGTTGGTTGAATAATGCGGGCCCCAGAACCCAATGCAGCTGAATGTACACTTTCCTGCGTTTTTAGATTGGTCATAACTTCAGCCATATCAGCATCTTCATTCTTCGACATTAATCCCGTAATACTTACTTCTTGGGAATTGAGCCTCTCCGCAATTAAGTCCACACGATTCACACTGGCACCTAATGATGCTCGCTCGGCTAGGAGATTATCATACTGCTGATCTAATCCCCCAATAAATTGGGAAGCGGATCTTCCGTTATTCAGTTCAGTCATAATGTTATCCAGCAATTTAAACATATTATTTGCATTGTCTGGGAAATTAAAAATGTTTTGGGCATTGACATTCGATGTAACAAAGACATTTTGACTCACTTCTAAATTAATGGGAGAACTATTATTGCTTACAAAATCTCCTTTACCGCCGTTTGCATTTGAATCATAGGGAGGTTTATTTGTATCAGTTCCTGCAAAGATATACTTTCCATTTATTTGCTGGTTAGCAAGAGTTCCTAAATGGTTTTTCAGTTCCTGAACTTCAGATCCCATTGTTTTCAAGTCGTCAGGCGAAATGGCACCATCCCCAGAGTACACTAACAGCTCCTTGATACGCTTCATGACGCTGCCCACTTCATCCATGGTACTGTCTGTCATTTCCATCCAAGACTGTGCCTCACCCACATTTCGCTTATACTGGTCATTCTCCATCAACGAAGAGCGGTAAAACATTCCACGCGCTGCTATGACTGGATCATCAGAAGGTTTCTCAATTTTGCTTCCAGAAGACAATTGATCTTGCAAACTATCCATATTTCGCATCGATTTATGCAAATTCCGCAGCATATTACTATTCAGCATGTTCTGCGTCACACGTACTGCCATAATCTATTCCCTCCCAATTAGAGGCCCACTCGGCCCATACCGTTGATGACTTTGTCCAAAACTTCGTCCATACTTGTCATGACACGAGCAGAAGCACTGTATGCATGCTGGTATTTCACCATTTCTGCCATTTCGTCATCGATCGATACGCCAGATACTGATTGACGTTGGTTGTCAACAGTGCCCACGAGCATTTCAGCGTTTAATTGGTTACGCTCAGCTTCCTGGGCGTCAACTCCCAATTGGCTGATCGTGTACCGATAGTAATTATCCAGCGTAGAGCTTTCAGCCAAATCGTTAGGTCCAGTGCCGGCAGCCAGTACCTTGAACTTAATTGAAGCAATAGCCAGAGCGCTCTTGTTATTTCCTACAGGGGTGCCTCCTGCTTCTGCTTGTGCAGCCGCAATCGCATCCAAGCTCTTCATAATTTCCGGATTAATGACAATCCCAGATGCACTCGTTGGATAATTTTTGGTTGCTGGGTTAGCAGCCAGTGAATTCGCATCCACAAAGAACGGCAAATCCTGTACAGTCCCATTGTTAATATCACTCAAGCTTCGTCCTGCCCGATGCAGATCATTAATTTCTTTCGTCAGATTCACCGCCAAAACATCCAAGCGTTTCAGCATGCCCGGCACGATCTGATCACGAGATTGGAGGGTTCCTGCCATGTAGCCGGTTGTCGGCACAAACGCCGCTCCGCCCAGCGTCATGTCACTCATGCCCGTAGCTGGATTCTGTACAGTAGCTACCGGCTGCGATGTAATTCCAGTAACAAATTCCCGACCTTCAATGGTCACGTTAACCATACCCGCTGTTGATTGAGTCGCACGGACCTCCACCAGCTTGGAGAGCTTGTCCAAAAGCACGTCACGCTGGTCGTAGAGATCATTTGGCTGATAGCCGTGAGGTACAACGTTTGCAATCTGATTGTTCAGGTTTGCAATCTGTTGGCCCAAGGAGTTGATCTCCATTGATTTTACATTGACCACGTTATTGAGATCAGTTTGTACTTCCTTAATATGATTGGTCAGCGTATTAAATGTATCCGCTACTGCCTTGCTTCGTTCTCGAACAACTGCGCGAGCTGATGTATCAGTAGGGTCTTTGGCCAAGTCCTGCCATGCTTGCCACATTTGGTCCATAACCTTTTGCAAACCAGTGTCAGACGGCTCGTTCATGATGCCTTCCAATTTCTCCAACGTTTCCAAACGCCCATCCCAGTAACCTTGACGTTTGTACTCATTCCGATACTGAATATCCAGAAACTCTTCCCGCAGACGCTGGATACTAGTAGCTTGAACCCCAGTCCCGAGCAACCCTGGCTCGATACTCGCTTGCATCCCTACATAAGGCAAACCATTCGTAGCCTGCATATTCACGCGCTGGCGGCTGTAGCCTTCCGTATTCGCATTGGAGATATTGTGGCCCGTTGTATTTAGCGCGGACTGTTGAGCGAACAAGCCGCGTTTGCTGACTTCAATTCCATGAAAAGTTGAGCGCATTTCGACACCTCTTTACGCTTTTTTATTGAAAAATGTTCGATTAGCCTGACGGTACGTATCCGAGGTTGGCCTTCCGTAGATGTAGTCGTCCTCGGGTGTATCTGTGATCAGGTCGAGCGTCATGTTAACAAAAGAAAGGGATTGCTCCAGTAACTGCTGATTCAGGTCGTTAGCATCCCGCAGTTCAGTCACAATCCGGCTTAGCTCATTACGACAGGAAGTGAGTCGCATCTTCTCTTCCGCACTGGTCGTCAACTTGATCAATTCAGCCAGTGTGCCTTCTTGCAGCGCAAAGCCCTTCTGTGCTGTCAGTTCTTTTACGACTTGCTGGCGGGCTGCTTCAGCTTCTGTGACGCCCTTGATCAGTTTTTGCTCCTGGCGTGTAATGGCTATAAGTTCATCCACATTTCCTTTTACCAGCACTTCTTTCTTGTGCATGGCTAAGGTGTACAAGGCTTTGTGCAACTGGATCAAGTTGTCGAGCAGATCGTAGAGTCTGTTCATTCCTTGCTTCTCCTCATCTTCCATCGAAACTATTCAAAGAGGCTATTCAAAAAGCCCTCTTTTGATCTGTGTTACAGCTTTTTCCAAAAGGACAGGAGCTTATCAGCGATCCGCTCACTTGAGACGTGATATTTTCCTTCCTCTACTTGCTTCTTCAACTGCTCCACTTTTTCCCGACGTTGCGGAGAGTTGACATCTTCTACTTGCTTTTGCATTTCCAGCGCTTCTGTGGAAATGTTTACTTCATCCTTGCCCATCGGGATTTTGCCGCTTTTGCCTACCTGATTGTTGCCTGTTTTGTTGTAAGCATTGATCATCCCGACACGGTTAGGTTCATTAATCCGCATCTGATTACCATCCTCTCATACCAACGGTCTTTTCATAGAAAAAACCGATGACACCTCTTAGTAGTATCATCGGCAATTTCATCATGTACGATTAGTTTTTTTGCACAAAACTATTCGTCACTATTCTGCTTTCTTCGATAAGCTGCATTAGCCAGTTCGGCGCGTTGGAATTCGTCCAAACGTTGCTCTACCTCGAGTTGTTGCGTAATTTCATGCTTCAAGCCTTTTAGACAAGATTCGCAAATATTACCTACTCGAATTAAAAAACCGCAGCGCTCACATGGATAACCAAGATTGGGATTTCCCGCAACCGAAATACGCCCTTCTTTAATAAACTTCGTGATTTGCCTCACGCTCACGCCGGTGGCTTCGCTCACTTGATGAATATTCGATCCGCGATTTTCACGCTTACGCAAATACTGGGCGCATGCCTCATATTCTTGTTCCACTTCTTTATAGCATTTGGGGCAAATGTCACGGACTGCTTGTACAAATACAGCATCACACCGCGAGCAGTTTGCCAACTTGCCCATAGACATATCGGACAACCCCTTTTCCGTTCAGAAAGTTCATACGGTTCCGCATCCGTTGTATGCATACATCATAGCTTAATTTTTCCAAACTGGCTATCGGTATATTGTCAAGGAGTACATCTCGCAGCTTGGCCTCAAATGTTCTCTGATTGTCCTCGCGCACGAACGCAACGTCGAACCAGTTGTATAAATATCGTCAAGGAGCAGGATTTTAGCAGCAGTGGGCATATCCTGACCATTCCACACAAAAGCTCCGTGCATGCTTTCGTGACGTGCAGCGCGCCCTTTTTGCTTACTCAGCTTTGGGGTGTCCCTCGCCCGGAGCAGCAACGGTTTTACAGGAATTTTGATTGCTGCTCCTAAATGACGAGCCAGCAAATCAACCTGATTAAAGCCGCGTTCCCGTAATCGCTGCGGATGCAGAGGAACCGTCGTGATACAGGTAAACCCCATAGACTTGTAATAACGCTGAACGGTAATGGCGAGAAGTGTACCGTAGTATGAAGCTAGCCGCTCATCACCGCGGTATTTAAACAATCCGAGCAAATCCCTCTCTCCCTTTTCGTAGCGAAGCAGGCTCCGATTTGCGACCAAACTCTGACCATCTTCTCCATGAACACAATCCCTGCACAACCCTTCGTGGCTGATATTATCCTGAAATTCCCTATCCCGCCCGCACCGCTGGCAAATATCATGCCCAATCAACGGCAAAGCATCAAGGCAAGCTCCACATAACATAATCCCTTTTAACATACGATAGGTGATCGGATAGCCCGCCTGGTCTGATAGCTGTCGCGCTTTTTCTCGAGCGACCGATTCCTTTAGGGATGCTACGATACGCCCACCACAACGAACACACATCCAACTGGTCATGAAAGGCCTCTTTGTTCCGCGAGCTTTTGAGCCAAGCAGTTCATCTGTGAAATCTGTCTGACAGCCCGCTTTGGAGAAGTAGAGCGTTCTGCTTGCAAAAATAGAACGCTACCCGACGTATCCTCAACGGATCGTCCTACTCGCCCTGCTATCTGAACCAATGACGCCTCGTCAAAAACGGGTGCCTCCGCACCTACCACTACAACGTCACTCTTCGGTATGGTCACACCCCGCTCCAGAATTGTCGTCGTCACCATGACGGTATACCGTTTTTCTCGAAATGCGAGTACCTTCTCCTCCCGCAAAGGGTCTGCCGCGTGGACTCCTGCCATCTCCCCTGCGTGAGCAGGAAGCCACTTTTGAAGGTATGATAGCATCCTGTCAATTTCATCAACTCGAGGGACAAAAACAAATACTTGCCGGTCTTCATTCAAGGAGTTGTTGACCGTGTCAATTAGCGGTGCCACTGCTCGATTCGTCTGAACGCGCTTATGTAAGCCTTGTACCGTGAGAATCTTGGGGACAGGAAGCGCAGCACCATGATAGCGTCCAGGCAACAGAACATGTGTATCAGAGAATAGCGGTATCGCGCCAGAGGAGCCTAGGCTTGAACGCCCTTTTCTAACGAGCCGCTTTTGCAAATATTCCGGAGGTGTCGCGCTTAAGTAAAGGAGCTTCCCATTCTTTTTCACTGCTCTGGATAGCGCGCGATACAAAATGGGATCATTATGATAAGGGAACGCGTCGGCTTCGTCGAGAACCACCAGCAAAAAACGTCGATGATAGCGCATGACCTGATGCGTGGTCGCAATCGTGATGTCACTTTCTTCCCACTTTTCCGCG
This sequence comes from Brevibacillus sp. AF8, assembly GCF_021270385.1. NCBI lineage: Bacteria > Bacillati > Bacillota > Bacilli > Caryophanales > Paenibacillaceae > Brevibacillus > Brevibacillus sp. AF8. Next base: position 80,313 of record NZ_JAGQDN010000025.1, read on the forward strand.
CTCGAACCATGGACGGCAATCACTTTAGCCCCCGGAAAGACTCGCTTAATGCGCGGAGCCAGCTCCAACACGACGTCCTTTCGAGGTGTCGCAATCAGAACGCGACCGCCAGCAGCAAGTGCCTCCGTAATCGAAGGGAATAATAGCTCAGTTTTTCCTGATCCACAAACCGCCCAAATCAAATACTCAGACAGCCCTGGTCTCGGATTGGCTACAAAGCTACGCGCTCGGTCAGCTGCCCGCGATTGATCTGCCGAATACTGTCCCACCCACTCCAATCTCGCCACGTTTTGCAAGTGGTCTGCGCTACGGATTAGCGATGACCCTACATCCATTAAAAAATACGGCGTACAACACTTACTCCTGCCCATCCCTAAACAAGCTGTGCAATAAGCACAACCTTGCTCACACGTATGACAATAAGTAATCTCCACCTTCATTCCTGCACTTCCGCAGCGCTCACAGACCAACTCTAGCCGATTGCGCCACCATCCTCTTGTGACGGTAAAACGAATACCAGGTCGCCACTCTGCTTTGTTTGCAAGCACGAATGAATGCAAAGTGGCTGGTAAATCATGCACGTCCACCCCTCGCTTTTTCAGCAAGGACTCAACTTCATCCCATAGAAGCGCACGCCCATCCAAAATCTCGCTCAAAACAGCTTTTTGTAAATTCTCGTACGCGGAGCTCCTTTGTAGAAGTTCGCGACCACTCGAATAGCCCAACTGAGCACCCGGCAATTTCCCCGATTCTTTGTCACCTTGATACGAAACCTTCACACTCTCCTCAACCGACTCCCAAGAAAACCACCCATGCTCTCGGCGATCCTGTATGTTCACTGCTTCCCGCCCATATAAGCTGCTCGCTTCGCACACGCTACTTACTGCCAGCGCTCTCAACTCTTTTACATATCCATCAGTCAGTACCCGTCCTTTACCGATTTGATCCGTCAAATACCCGTTCACTTTTGCTCGCAAGGAAAAAGCAAGAGCAAGCGACGAGGTCTTCCCGATGACATGCAAAACACACCCTTCTCTCTCCTGCCAAAAAGACCGATCTACAGAAAAGCTTGGCGTAACATAAGTCTGCACCTGTGGTATGGATCCGTCGCAAGCTTTGATATACAGCAAATACTCACGCATACGCTCACTCCTCGCCTTCTTGCTCTTAGTGTGCAAAAAGACAGACTGGTCCAGCAAATAAATTTCAGAGCCAAAATCAGGTCGTAAAAAATAAAAAAGCCGCCGATCTATTGTCGACAGCTCATAATATTTACGCTCAGCAAACTTTTATGCTCCCTCTTTATTCTCCCGCAGATCAATGACAATGGTTCCAGCCGCTATCTCTTCCTGTACGTCTCCTAAACAATAGCCGTACGGATAACGATTCAAGACGGCTGTCATCCGTTTCGTATCATCGTCAGATCCATCATCTATCAAGGTAATTCGGATCGGTCTGCCACTCCAATACGAGCGAAACAGCAGACTCCTCACTACACGTTCCAGCACCTGTTCCGAATTGCGCACCAGCAACCGATAATGCTCATGCGGGAGCTCGCTCACGCTATCTGTCCGATTGGTCCAGCGCTCTGCGATCATTACCAGCAAAGAGGAGCAGCCAAATGCTGCCAAAAGCCATACAATCAGCTCTTCCATCACGGTCATACCTCCTCCTATACCAAGGTATGCCGCACGGCTTGAACAGCGTGCAAATAGGAAGCGCTTCCTACAATTTCACCCAGCCGTTTTTAATGGAGATGACAACCGCTTGTGTCCGGTCTTGAACATTAAGCTTTTGCAGAATGCTGCTGACGTGATTTTTAACTGTCTTTTCACTAATAAACAGGAATTCCCCAATGGCACGATTACTTTTCCCTTCAGCCATCAGCTGCAATACTTCCCGCTCGCGACGGGTAAGCGACTCGATCACTTTTGGATCGATAGCTTGTGACTCATCTACGGAGAAGCTACGCTCGGCGGTCCCTTCCTGCTCGCTCAGACGACGGAATTCTTCAATCAGCTTGCCCGTCACCTTCGGATGTATGTAAGCACCACCACTCGCCACTACACGCACAGCGTCAACGAGGTCTGACGTTCCCATTTCCTTCAGCAGGTAGCCAGACGCTCCAGCGCGAAGTGTACGATACACATAACCCTCATCATCATGAATCGAGAGCATAATCACACGAGTAGAAGGGCTAACAGAAATCACATTTTCTGCAGCAGAAACGCCATTTATGTTCGGCATGTTAATATCCATCAACAAGACATCCGGCTTGTGCTCTTCCGCCAATACTGTGGCTTCTCCTCCGTCCGCACCTTCCCCGACGACCTTGAAATCTTCTTCCATTTCCAATATTCGCTTTACGCCTTCGCGAAATAATTGATGGTCATCCACAATTACGATGCGGAGTTCTTGCTGTCTCTTATCCATGGTTCATCCCCCAGTACTTATTTACGTATCACGTCACAATTTTATCGGTATTTGGAATATAACCTTGGTTCCCTCTCCCGGAGCAGATTGCAGCTCGACACTGCCCTCTAAGAGCTGTACACGCTCACGCATTCCCAAGAGTCCAAAAGAGTTGCCATTCGCCATGCGTTTTTCCAGATCGAATCCTACCCCATCGTCTTTTACGACAAGGCTTAACGAATCTTGTACAAATTCCAGCTTCACTTGTACGGTCGTAGCGCCTGCGTGCTTCTCCACATTGTTCAGGCATTCCTGAACCAAACGGAAGATCGCAGCCTTTACCGAACTGCGCAAAGGAGGCTCCACACCAAATACTACCAGATCGATGGAAGACTGAATACGCTCTTCGCACGTTTGAATATATTTTTGCAAGGTAGGTACTAGCCCTAAGTCATCTAATGCCATTGGCCGCAAATCAAAAATAATACGTCGAACATCTGCCAAGCTCAAGCGTACCATTTCTTTCAGCTCGTGAAGTTCCATTTGCGCTTCCAAAATGCGCTCGTTTTTCAACATGCGCTCTACAATTTCCGAACGCAACACGACATTCGCCATCGATTGAGCTGGACCGTCGTGAATCTCGCGCGCGACACGCTTGCGCTCTTCTTCTTGAGCCTGGATGACCTTTAGGCCCATCAACTGATGCTGCTTAGCCGATTCCAGCGCCTCACCTATCTTGCTTAAGTCACCCGTCAAGTAACCAAGCACGACGCCCATTTGAGAAACCAGCTTTTCCGCACGGACGATGGTTTCTTCCAAGGTACGCAGCTGACGCTCCAAATCATTTCTTCTGCGCTTCAAATTGTTTTCCCGCTCGCGGTAAATGGACAGTTCTACCTGAATTCGGCTCGCCTCTTCATACGCAACCCGGATATCCTCCTCCGTGTACATATGAAAATTACGACTGACCAGCACGAGCTTGTTGCGCGATTTGCGATACGCCAGTTCAAGCGCATCAACTTTTTGAATTACTTTGGAAATCTCTTGTCGAAGTTCATGTAAATCAAACTTCAATGAGTTGCCATGCTGTCTGGCGTTTTCAGCTATATCAAATATTTGGGTTTTACTCGTTTCTACGGTTTCAATCGTTCGCTTGATCACCCCGTCCAGCACGCTGATGTCTATCGCTTTGTTCATGATTGCTCTCCTTCAAACTCTTTTTTAGCCTTCGTGAACAACTGTTGGAGGTGCTCTTCTTCTACATCTCGCAGTCCCATGTCATTGCGCGGAATGGCAAACGGATCTGTTCCTTGTTTAACGAATCCACGATTGGATGTAAATACATAGCGATAGCCAGCTTGACGAGCTGTCTCCAGTACGATTGGACTTGTGAAGCCAAACGGCAAGGAGATAACTTCGATCTCTTGCTTCATCCATTCGCTTAAACTGACGCGAGATATACTAAAATCCACATAGAGGCGGTCTCTGTACTCTTTCTCGTCCTCTAAACGATGCAAGTCCTTCAGATAGACCGGAGCTGTTTCTGGGCCAAGATCGCCCCACTCATTTCGTTCTTCCTCTTCATGCAGACTGTACGTATGGGACCCGATCGTAACCAGTCCCGAATGAATCATTTCGTTAACTTGTTGACGCGTAAGTGGTGGCGTCATATTCTCCCGTTTTCGGTCAGCTACATCTCTTAAGCGCCCCGCAATCGCGAAGTTCACTGAAGGGTAGCCGTATGTACGTAAGATCGGAAATGCTTCTTTGTAGTAACTCTCATACCCATCGTCAAACGTAATCAAAACAGCATTCTCAGTCGGTAAGGTACCCGTCTCCATAAATCGCAGGAACTCCTCCAACGAAATCGGATTCAGGTCGTTATCATGCAAAAATTTCATGTGTCGGGCAAATTGATCAGGAGCTATGACATACCGCTGATTCGATTGATCCGTGACATGATGGTACGTCAAAACCACAACCTGATTGTTATACCACTTTTTCGTTTGAACCGCTGCTTCTTCAATTGGTGTGACGTTTGGCTCAGCATTTTTTGTCTCACTTATGCTTATAGACGTATCCACTTGGGGAAAAGGTTGCACTTCTTGTTTATTCTTTTTTTCCAGAAAAGATTCGCCTAACAACCCAATAGCCACTGCAAAAAACAAAAAAGTAAGAAACACGATCAGGAAGAGCCTTCTGTTCGGCAAAAAAACCCCTCCTCTACTTCCTCACTAGGAGATTCGACACAGTCCTACAAATTCCTGTGCAACAATTGACCCAATAATTGGATGACTTTGCACCTAACATGAAAAAGAGCCCAGTAGCAATACCAGGCTCTTTTTATGTCATTCAGCAATATTACAGTTGAGCAGCCTCTTGCTTCAGAACTTCTGCTTTGTCTGTTTGCTCCCAAGGAACATTCAGGTCATTGCGTCCGAAGTGGCCATATGCAGCTGTTTGTTTGTAGATAGGACGACGCAGGTCGAGTTGCTTGATGATACCAGCAGGACGCAGGTCGAAGTGTTTGCGAACCAATTTCACCAGAGCTTCTTCGGAAATAGTACCTGTACCGAAAGTATCTACTGCGATGGAAACTGGCTGTGCTACACCAATTGCGTAAGCAACTTGTACTTCGCATTTGTCTGCGAGGCCAGCAGCCACAATGTTTTTCGCTACATAACGAGCTGCGTAAGCACCGGAACGGTCAACTTTTGTTGGATCTTTACCGGAGAACGCACCGCCGCCATGACGAGCATAACCGCCGTAAGTATCTACGATGATTTTGCGGCCAGTCAAGCCAGCATCCCCTTGTGGTCCGCCAATTACGAAACGGCCAGTTGGGTTGATGAAGTATTTGGTTTCAGCGTCCAACAGTTCAGCTGGAACAACTGGTTTGATTACGTGTTCAACCAGATCTTGCTTGATTTGCTCCAAAGTTGTTTCAGGAGCATGTTGGGTAGAGATAACGATTGTATCGATGCGAACTGGTTTGTCGCCATCGTACTCAACGGTTACTTGTGTTTTTCCGTCAGGACGGAGGTAAGCAAGTGTTCCGTTTTTACGCACTTCAGTCAGACGACGAGCCAATTGGTGGGACATGCTGATCGGAAGTGGCATCAGCTCAGGTGTTTCATTGCAAGCAAAACCAAACATCAAACCTTGGTCACCAGCACCAATAGCTTCGATCTCAGCGTCAGTCATTTTGCCTTCGCGCGCTTCCAACGCTTGGTCTACACCAAGTGCAATGTCAGCGGACTGCTCGCCAATTGCAGTAATAACACCGCAAGTGTCAGCGTCAAAACCGAATTTCGCACGGTCATAACCGATTTCACGAATGGTTTCACGAACGAGCTTTTGGATATCCACATAAGTGTTTGTAGTGATTTCACCTGCTACGAGAACCAAACCAGTAGTTACGGAAGTTTCGCAAGCTACGCGAGCGTTAGGATCTTTGGACAGGATCGCATCCAAGATGGAGTCGGAAATTTGGTCACAAATTTTATCCGGATGTCCTTCAGTTACAGATTCGGATGTAAACAGACGACGACCTTTTTGCAAAGCCATGAGAAAATACCTCCTTTGACCTCATACAAATAGTGTGGTAGCCGAGTCAGGATTTTATCTACGTAAACGCAAATAAAAAACCTTTTCCATTTTTTAGGAGGAAAAGGTTTGAGCGTTTTTTGCTTCCTTCATCCTCTTATCGGCCAGAACAGATGTCCGTTCTGCTGGTTAGCACCGCTCTAGATCGGTTGCCGGGCTTCATAGGGCCAGTCCCTCCGCCTGCTCTGGATAAGAGTATCCATTACGGATAATAGAATAATTGTTTTTTTCAGAGATGTCAATAGGAAAAATTTTACTTATAGTTGATAGGCCTTGGAAAGTACCACTACTACCTCGGCACGAGTTGCCCTTCCATTCGGTTTAAAGGAAGAACCGTACCCATTAACCCAATTTCTTGATGTCAAAGCCTCAATAGCAGGAGAAGCCCAGTGACTCGTTGGCACATCCTGATAATTGGAAGTACCACGGTTATACATCAACACATTACGTGCTCGCGCGATCATTACCGCCATCTCTGCACGCGATATCGGCTGATCCGGCTTCATTTCATTCTTCGGATACCCTTTCAAAATTCCCAATTGGTAGGCTACACCCAGGTTGTGATACGCCCAGTGCCGCTTTGGCATATCCCGGAAGGTCGTTTTTCCTGTATAGGTAGTCGCTACCTTGGAACCGGTCGCACGCATCGATTTAAGCAGCATGGTCGCAAACTCTGCACGGGTCACTGCCTGATTCGGCTTGAACGACGCATCATTAAATCCATTTACAATATCGCGTGAGCTGAGTCTGACGATCTCTGAGCGCGCCCAGTGGTCCGAAATATCGCGATAGCCGGCTATCAATTTTTGCTGCGTCACCGTGAGTCGGTACGATTCATATTTGAACGAAGTACCGCTATTAAGGCGCACATAATATTTTCCTGGCTGCAGACGCAAACCGATAATATCGTTTCCTCGATTAGACAGCTCCGCTACCTCATTCGTCGAAGCAATCGCATAGTTCATGTTTCGATCGCTGTAGAGCGCGAAACGAAAGCCGCTATCGACAGGAATGTATGGCGCTCGGAACGTCACATACGATTCACTATTCACAGTAAATTGGAACCAGTCGGAATCAGTAGCTGTCGGTATCGTCCCTGACATCACTGTCCCCCCGCTTAGCGGAGACGCTTTTTGGTAGGTGTCATTCGGCTCATTAAAATCTTTTTTTACTGGCGTGTATCCCAGATCCAGCTGATATTCGCCATTCACCGCATTGCGATTGTACTCACTCACACGGATGTAATACTTGCCTGGTGACACTTCTTTTTGAACGCGCTCTGTCGGATTATCTTTTGTTCCATTATCGTAGTTAGGGTCCCAGACAACCATCTTTTTTCCGACCTCTTGTTTACCGATACTCAGCAATAGATCGACACGCTTGTTATCAGGACTAACGGAGACATCCAAATGCCCGTATTCACGAACATAGTAGGAGAACCAATCCTGATCCCCTTCATCGTGAAAATTGCCTGTTACACTGATTTGGTTGCCTACGAGCGGCCTTGCCGTCTCTTGCGTATCGTTCGGTTCGTTACGGTCCGGATTGATGGTAAACTTACTCGTCAACACGTAAGTAAAAGCGTTGTTGACCCCTCCGTTACGCATTAACCGGATATTCATTTTTCCCGCTTTAACTGGGACCGTTATCGTATCCCCATTCCCGAAGTACTGCGTAATCGGCGGACGATTCTCTGGGTAAAAAGTAGCTGCCATCGCTGAAGAAATACCGGAAGTCACTGATGCTGTGAAGCTGACCTTCCCATCGTAAGGGATGTCCATCTTCAGCCAGTCTATCGTGTCTTTTGGTCCCAAATTTCCACGTATCTGAGACTCGATCGGGAACGCCTTAGCTGAGTAGGTCTGATTATTCGGCTCTAAAAAGTCATAGGATAAAGGCGTTCGAACTGCCTTGTCGACATTTAACAACCCGTAGCCCGTTTTCCGGTCCCATCCCTTTTCCCCTAAGTCGGTAGCCGTTTGATAAAGCAATTGTCTTACATCAAATGGACTTAGTTTGGGATGACGAGCTAGTATGAGCGCCGCTGCCCCCGCAACTTGTGGTGCCGCTGCTGAAGTCCCGCTAAAAGAACCGTATTTCCCCCCTAGCTTGGTCGTATAAACATTGAAACCAGGCGCTACCAGGTTAAGCTCAGGTCCCGTATTGCTTTGATACAGCACTTCATTGTTACTCCTCACAGCCCCTACCGCTATCACCGTGGGATAGGCTGCCGGAAAAGCCACTCGGCTACTCTCATTGCCACTAGCTGCAATCAGAACAGCTCCGCTTCTTTCCGCTCGTTGCACAGCATTCGCCAGCTCCTTGGAGTAGGACATACTGCTAAGAGACATCACAATGACTTTGGCGCCACGATCCAAGGCAGTATTAATACCCTTAGCAAGAGTCTGTACCGTAGTATCTCCATTTTTGGCCAAAACTTTAATCGGCAAAATCTTCGCATTCCACAAGACACCGGATACACCAATGCTGTTATTCCCACTGGCAGCCAGTACACCCGTTACTTCTGTTCCATGTCCGTTATCGTCCTGGGCCGATCTCCCGGGATTGACCAGATTCACACCCGGCAGAAGGTTGTCCTTCAAATCAGGATGCTTATAATCTGCACCAGAGTCGAGCACCGCGATGATAATCTGTTCATTACTATTTACGACTGACCAGGCTTGCTGAGCTCTAATCTGATTCAAGTGAAGCTGGTTACTCAAATAGTAGTCATTCGATGCTGGTGGTGCTGCAGCATAAATTGTTTGGTGGTTTGCCATCATTAGCGCGACACTTATCGCAGTCGCTACTGTTATGTTCACTGATTTTTTCATGTAAAACAGTCCTTCCTTCTCTCCCCTGCAAAATCAGCAGTCTAAAAGGAATTCAGGTATTTATCTTCTCGTCCTAGCATAGCGGATGAAAAGGGAGACACGCAACCCTGATTAGCCAATATTTGGAACGTTATAACAGTACAAAACCCTTTTCACCATGGGCAAAAAGGGTTTTCTCCTTACTGTAACAAACCTTTATTGTCTTCCACTTCAGGTGCTACCTGAGCTTTTTCTTTTTTTCTTTGCTGAGCTTTTGGAATAAAAGCAGTCAGTTCCGCCAGATTTACCTCTTCCTTTTTAATGGAGGAGAACGGAATATCAAATGCCCATACACGATGGCTATTTGCTTCTACCTTCATGTTTTCCAAGGTGAAGTGTACACGTGCAACGGTATCGCCATCCTTATCATGAACGATAATCGGTACTTCGGTAAACTCCAGACGTTTTGCCAGACCGTTGCGGAAAGCAACGATGACTTTCAGGCCGTTATCTTCACCTGGCTTGATGTCGAGAACTTGCAAATCTACTTCGCCCTCTACAATCGGAGCCTTCTCTGCTGCCTGCTGCATGTATTGCTTGGACTCATCTGCACTCAGACCCAAATTAAAGTTTTGATTCTCTTCTACTTCGTGCTTTTTCGGCTTGATATAGGTCAGCTTCAGAGGAACCTCTTTTTCAGGAATACGGTCGAACTCATCCCAGCGGAACATGAATTCCATCGGACGGCTGGACATTTCCATCACTGGACCAGATGTAATCAGATCAAAAGTCTTTCTCGCGACTTCCTCTCCATCCTCCGTCACCAAAGACAACGGAAGCTTTTGCAGCAAAATGCTGCGGTCAGTCGCATTGCGAACGTAGGTAAGAACCAAGTAACCATCATTGGTAACCTGTGTGAAGAAAGGAATGATACCTAATTCGTTACGAACAACCGGGGGCATTTCATCATGCGCGTATTGCAAGAGCTCATGCTCCGCTTCGTCCAATTGATCATCCCACGGACCGTCCAGCACCAAAAACAGTTCCTTGGATTCCACACGGTTCGCAGATTGTTGCGGATTCTCCAATCCAGATACACCCAAGTAAAACTCTCTATGAAGATTCTCATGAATATCTTCGCGTACTTGTTCCAGGCTCTCCTTGGAACCAAACCAATTTTCCAATAACCAACTCATAAGTCAACCTCCTCTTTCCCACACCTCAAAAGTATTGCGCTCTATTCTACCTCAAGCGTCCATCTTTTCAGGTCGGCATCAGGCTTTTTCACTAAATTTGGCGGGAATACAATCATCCACGGACGGCTGTGGCCCGGCTTCACATTAATGCTGCTTGCGTCCAGTACACCTGTTGCTACCAGATCACCATTTGCATCAGCAATTGTCAGCTTGATTTCATCTGGACGGTATTCGTGAGCCATCCCATTGCGGAAGAGCATCGCTGCTACCAAATGTCCTTCCTTTGTCATACCGATGTCAAAACCAGTAACCTGTACCGTATTAATCGGAATCACTGGCAAAGACTGCGTCAACGCTTCCAGACGATCCTTTTGGCGATCGGTCATGCGCTTTTCCATTTCGGGATCGAGCTCCAGATTACGAGGCCATACATGCGAATTTCTCCCCGCCTTCATAACCACTTTCCAGCGTTTAAAGGTGAAGTTTTCATGCAGATAGCTTTCTTCCGGGAACAATACTTCCCACGGACGGCTGGTATGAGGCGGAATTGCGCCCATATCAGACAAATCCACCTTGATCCTTGCAAACGCCTTATCATCAAGATAAATCGCTAACCCAACGTTTTTAATCCGCACTGGCTTATTCGTGGAGTTACGGAAGAACATCGCTACCGTCATGCCGTTTGGCTGGGGAATCATACTGAATCCCGTTACGCTAATCATGCCTTTACGCATCTCAGGCAATTCTTCTTGCAAAAAGCGAAGCGTATACTTTTTCTCGGAATCCAGCTCGCTCTCCCAAATCGGGCTCAGAGACAATTCCGTACGGATTTTTTCTACCCCACCTACAGACTCTTCCTGTTGCTCGTTGCTCTCCATTTCGACCTCGGTGTTTTTCAATTCAGCAACATCGATGGCAGACTCTTCTTGAATATCTTTTTTCAGATCCTGTTGATCCTTACCTAATAAATTCTTCATAAAGGAAAACATAGACTACCTCCTCACACGTCCGAACACGAACGAAGCTCTCTTATCATGATAAACTTTTTTGACTAGCCCATGCAAATTTGCTCTCTTGCATTAGGCTCCTTGGGGAACGCTCACTTTCCAACGGGACAAGTCGAGCTCTTCCTTTTGAATGCTCTCAGGCGGGAAAATAAACAGCCATGGCTTGCTCGTATTGGCATTTACAGTCAGGCTTCCTAGTTCAAACAGGCCCTCTGCCACTTTATCTCCGCTTGCATCATACAGCGCCAGCGGCAACGTTTCGAAGGACAGCGACTGTGTAGAGCCATTGCGAATCAAAAGCATCGCATTCAGAGCACCACTTTCGGTTCTACGAATCTGCACACTTTGTATATTTACTTCTCCCTCTTTTAGAGCGGGGAGGTTCTTCGCTAATTCAATTAAGGCCGTTTTTTGTTCATCTGTCAGCGCCTTAATCCAGGATTCCTCCAGCTCCAGCTGCTGTGGAAGGACCATCTTCTTCTGCGCCATTTCAAAAGCAATCTTCCAATTCACGAGAAGAACTTCAACTTGTAAAAAGTGCTCTCTGGCAAATACAAACGACCACGGTCTTGCGGAACGCGGCGGAATTTCTCCGAGCTCACTCAAATCAAAGGATTGGCGAGTAAACAACTCCTGATCCCCAAACAGTACCACCAGTGTCATCTCATTTAGGCTGATTGGACGATCCGTGCTGTTCCGGACGAAGGCTACCACTTCAATCCCGTCATCATGCGGAACGAGTGAAGTCCCTGCCAAGGAGATATTTCCTGGCTGCAACGGTTCCAGTTCCTGAGCCATAAAGGAGAGCGAGTATTTCTCTTGCGCACTCAGCTGACTCTCCCAAGATTCATGCAGAGAGAGTGTTGTTGTGACGCCAGTTGATTCAACCTGTACCTGTTGTTCTTTCTGATGTGACTGTTCGGTATCAGCAGCGGAAAGGATTGATTCCTCCTGCACCTGCTCTCTTACCTCGTTGGTTGTTGGTTTATTCCCCATTAAATTTTTCAAGAAGGATAACATATCGTCGCTCCCAACTTTTCTCTACATCTATATATAGTTACATTCGTCATCCACTATAGCATAGTGACATCCTTTTGCAACATAGAAAACTTGGCATTCCAAGCAGAAAACAAACGGCTTTTGCAACCTTTTCATTGCCCTATTCGTACTGTTAGTTATGTTAGGATACCCGTACGCAGCAGGGGATGTCAAGGAATGGAAGGATGGGCGGTGGGACAAAAACGGAGAGCCTGGTTTGCTCGCAGCCTCAAGGACCGTTTCTTAGTCCGTCTATACCGTGCCAACACCTTTGAGCGCTCACCGTGTCTTCGTTGCATATCTAATGAAGAAAAAATTTTTATGCTATCGAGATGTCAGAGATTTTGTGTATAACATTTCCATAATGAGTTAAAGTTTACAACGTTGTTTATTATTGATAAAATGTAAGGGTCTAAACAAATAACTTGGGGAATTTCTTTTTGGCCAACTGTCTTGTGCAGTTGGTTTTTTTTATGTGGATTACAGGAAAGAGCCTATACGAAGCGACAGGCTCTTTCTTATATGCTAATTTCCGAGTTCTATTCTTCCTGACTCTTCCGCCTGCAATTCTTGGATGGTTATTGCCCCCACCTATACCTTCAATCTGATGTACCTTGACTTGGACAAATGGATTTTTTCAGTTCCTTCTATTATAAGGATGATTTGTCCTTTTCAATCATTTCGTTTACCTCCTCCATGACTGCATAAGTGATAACGTCGTTGTTGATTATGGAAACTTTAAACATTTTTGTACATGTATTATTCGTACCAACAAAAACAAAAAGCCTATCCTGCCTAAGGATGAGCTTTTACTACTAGGTTAGAGGACTATTCGTTAATAGAGTGGTCCTATTTAATTTTACCAGTTTTATTTTGCTATTTTTTCAAACCATCAACTTCCAAAGGCAAAACTACACTTCCATATTGTGGGGATTTCCATTACTTAGCAATCAGCTACATCTATATTCCTTTTTTCTACAAATGATGGGTAACATGGACACTATGAAAATACTGGTAGGACGTGATTTGCTGGAATTGGTGAACAATTAGAAATTATTGTAAGGGTTAGTGCTATTAACGGTACAACTGTTGAAGTTAAATTCAACAAAGAAGTTGATGGAA